>JBIKMK010000249.1:0-6099 GCA_044359315.1 Bryobacteraceae bacterium
CCTACTACCGTGCCGATCGTGACTTGCCCGCCCAGCCGCTGGCCGACATCCGGCAACTGCCCAATGGTCAGGTGTTGTTTCCCCCGGCGGCGGCGCGTTTTGAAAACTCACTCCGCGGCGTGGCCCGTGGCTTCGAGGTTTTCCTCCAGAAGCGGAGCGCCAATCGCTGGAATGGCTGGGTCTCCTACGGCTGGTCCCGGGCGCGGATGCGGGATGGCATCACCGGTGCCCACTATGATGCCGACACTGATCAGCGGCATACGGTGAACGGCTACGCCAGTTATCGCTGGAGCGCGAGCGTCAACCTGAGCGCGCGTTACAGCTACGGCTCCAATTTTCCGGTGCCCGGATTCTTTTCGCTCCGCAATGGCCAGTACTTTCTGTCTACCCAACGCAACACAGTCCGTTTGCCCCAGTACAGCCGCGCCGACTTCCGCGTGAACAAGCAGTTTGAGCGCAAGAAGTGGCGCGGAGTCTTGTTCCTGGAGGTGATGAACCTGTTCAATACTGACAACCGCACCTTCGATTCCTACAACGGCTACAACGTTCGCACCGGCCAAGCCAATGTGTCGCTGCTGCGTTTGTTTCCCATCGTCCCCGCGGCGGGCTGGATGATGGATTGGGGCAATCGGTAGGCTTGGCTCCCGTCTGGCCGCGCTGCCTGCGTACTAGGCTGCGGACAGAGCTGGCCCTGGTACCTTAGCCCGTTTCTTCTCAGCTGTTTGTCGCTGTTCGCGCCCAATACTCAAGTCATGCGGAACAGCCGTGTGGCGCAAATCTGGTGCGGAATGGTGATGGTCTCGCTGGCCTTGCCCACCATTTCCCCGGCGCAGCAGGTGCTGGATCCGCAGCAATATCAGCACCTCCAGCAGCAGGTGGAGCAACTACGGGCCGATGCGCCCGTCAAGCGTTCCAAGCTCTGGAAATTTTCGGCGCTGGCCCTGGCTGGAGCCTTGGCCGCCGATTCGGCTTCCTCCTGGGGCCGCCCGGAACTGAACCCGTTGGTGCGGGGCAACGCCGGCCGGTTTGACGCTCGCAGCTTCGGCCTGAAGGCCAGCATCGCGGGCGGGGGATTGCTGACGCAGTATCTACTTCTTCGTAAGGCGCCGCAGGCTGAAAAAGCCGCCGCCTGGACCAACTTTGGCGCCGCGGGCTTGCTTGGCGCGGCCGCCATTCACAATTACCAAGCAAGGCGATAGGGTTCGTTTCTCCTTTGTTTTACGGGCCGGTGAATTCTAGCCGGCCCGCTTTTTTGCGCGGCTTCGCCCACTCGTTCGCCCCTCTCCAGACCCGTTCACCCCACGATTCCTCGGACTGTTCCCCGCCACAATCGTGTCAATCTTGATGCTCCTGTGTTAAAATTTCACCATCAGCGGGTCTCTGTCGTACCTCTAAGGCCTGTATTTTCAAAGGAGTCTCAATGAACAGTTTCCTCCGAACCGTTTTTCTGACTGGGTTGGCCGCAGCGGGCCTCTTTGCGCAAAGCTTCCGTGGCAGCATTTCCGGCAGTGTCGTGGACACTTCCGGTGCCGCCATTCCTGATGCTGCCATCAAGGCCCAGAACGTCGCCACTGGCCTGACGCGCGACACCGTCACGACGGGCAATGGTGATTTCGCCGTGCCGGACCTGCCGCTCGGCATTTACCTCGTTTCGGTCACCAAGAATGGCTTTCAAACCACGAACATGAAAGACGTGGAAGTGGCCGTATCAAGAGTGACTAACATCAAGGTGAAACTGAATGTCGCCCAAGCATCGACGCTGGTTGAAGTCTCGGCCAGTGCTGTCACGCTCGAGACGACTTCGTCCACTCTGGCCAACGTGGTCGGCCCGAAGATGGTCGAAGATCTTCCGATGAACGGTCGCGACTTCCGCCAGATGCTCAAGTTGAGCCCCGGCGTAAACCCGGCCAATAACTCGGTCAACGGCATGCGCACGTCTGGCAACAACTACCAGATCGACGGTGCCGACAACAATGACGCGTTCCACAACACGACCGCTGTGAACCAGGGCGGCGTCTCCGGCATCGCCGGCACGCTGCTACCGGTCGAGGCGATCGACCAGTTCTCGGTCGTGACCAACGCTACGGCGGACTTCGGCCGCAACGGCGGTTCGAACGTCAACCTCGTCATCAAGAGCGGCACGAACGAATTCCACGGCTCGGCGTTCTACTTTAATCGGAACGAGTTCTTCTCCAGCTTCTCGCCGTTCCAGAATCCCGCGACGGCGAAGAAGCGGGTCATGCGCAACGACCAGTGGGGCTTCTCGTTTGGCGGTCCCATCGTGAAAAACAAGCTTTTCTACTTCGGCACACTGGAAGGTCAGAAAGCGATTGCGAATCTGTCGTTGACGAACACGCATCCGTCGACAGCTTGGGTAAACGACGCTCGGGCCCTGATGGCCCGTTATAACGTCCCGGCTAACTCGGCGATGACTAATCTACTGTCGTTCTGGCCGTCCCGCAATAACAACCTCCCGGCCACGGCCAACAACTTCGTCGCATCGGACCGCAACGACTACGACAGCTACAACGGGATTCTGAAGCTCGACTACGCGATCAATTCGAATCATAACTTGTCGGCACGCTACTTCGGCGGCACGGGCGAGCAGATCGCTGAAGCGGGTATTCCGTATCGCGAGTACTTCCAGGTGGCACCGAGCCGCATGCACAATGTCGCCGTCAACTTGACGTCGACGCTGTCACCGCGGATCGTGAATCAGCTGTTACTCGGGACGAACTACTTCCTGCAGACCTTCAACGACATCGACATTAGCCCGAACCCGATCGCGGCTGGCTTCAACACGGGCGTGCCGCAGGGAGGCTCGCTCTCCGGCGCACCGCAGCTTCGCATCGCGAACTTCACCGGCGTCAGCGGCACGCAGCCACTTGGCCGCATCGACACGGCGGGGCACATCACCAACAACCTCAGCGTGACGATGGGCCGCCATCAATTGAAGTTCGGTGGCGAGTATCGGCGCGCGCGCTTCGACGTGTTCTATGACAACCTGAAGCGCGGCTTGTTCAACTTCGACGGAACGCGCGGTCCGTGGGCACCGGATGCGTCGGTGTCCCCGGCTTTACGCTCGCTCGCTGACTTCCTGTCTGGCCTTCCGACCAATGCCAACGGAGCGCAGATCGCGCGTGGCTCCTTGCAGCGCGACTACTGGCAGAACTCGTGGGATTGGTGGATTCACGACAACTTCCAGGTCACGCAGAAGCTGAACCTCAACTTCGGCGTTCGCTACAGCTACATTGGGCCGATCTCGGACCCGAAGAATTCGATCACGTCGTTTGATCCGGCGCGCGGGTTCATGGTCCCTGGAAGCAACACCGATTCGCTGTGGACAAGAGACTGGAACAACTTCGCGCCGCGCTTTGGGTTCGCCTATAACGCCACCGAGAAGACGGTTATCCGAGGCAGCTACGGCTTCTTCTATGACATGCCTCCGCTGAACTTCATCGTCGCCAACGGCGCCTTCGCCAACGGCGGCTCACTCGGCGTTCACGCGAACCCGGCGGGTCCGGAACCGGTGCAATCGCCGCTGGTCCGCAACAACTTTCAGATCGTGCCGGGGCAGCCAATCTTCCCGGACAACCTGACGGCCGCCACTCTGGGAGCCTTCGGCATCAGCCCGGATTTCCGCACACCGTACGTTCAGAACTTCAACCTCAACGTGCAGCGAACGCTCGCGAAGAACGTGCTCCTGCAGGTCGGATACGTCGGATCACGCGGCACGAAGCTGAGCTTGATGCAATCGATCAACCCGATTCGCAATGGCCGGCGGCTGCTGTTCGATCAGTATCCGACGCTGGGCGGCATCAACATCCTCAACTCGATCGGCAATTCGAACTACAACTCCATGCAGACGCAGTTGCGCGTCACGCGCGTCAAGAACCTCACGCTGACCGCGAACTACACGTGGTCGCGTGCAATGGACAACGGCACAGACGTTCGCACGACGCTGCCAGCGAACAGCTTCAACCTACGCAACGAGTACGGCCCGTCGGGTGTCGACCTGCGCCATATCTTCACGGGCTTCGTGTCGTATGACGTGCCGTCGTTCACTAGGAAGGCTCCGATCCTGTTCAAGGGTTGGCAGTTGAACTCGCTCATGACGTTCCACACTGGCAATCCGATCACTCTGATTTCGGGGACGAACCGCAGCGGCACCGGTGATATTCAGGATCGCGTGGACGTTGTTGGTCAGGCCTTCAGTAGCGTACCGGCGCGAGCGACGCCGTTCGGCGCAGTGCCGTGGTTTAATCCTGCCGCCTTCGCGCTGGCTGCCACCGGGACGTTCGGCAACATCGGCCGCAACGCCATCTACGGCCCTGGTTTCGGCGCCGTCGACTTCTCGGTGTTCAAAGAGTTCCCGATCAAGGAGCGAATCCGGCTTCAATTCCGCGCCGAAGTGTTCAATATTCTCGACCGCGCGAACTTCGCCAACCCCGGCACTAACCGGAACGCGGCGACGAGCTTCGGCTTGATCACCAACACTCGTAATGGAGGCAGCGCTCCCGGCATCGGGTTTGGCGAACCGCGCAATACTCAGTTGGCTCTTAAGCTGATCTGGTAAGATCAGCCCATGTTCACTCACTCGAAGGGCCTGCCTCTGGCAGGCCCTTTTTCCGTTTCTCGGGGGCTTCCGACGGCGGGAATCTTGGCTGCCTGGCTGGTGCTGGCGTCAACCGGTTTCGCCCAGTCCGGGCCGAAGCGGACAAACGTCACCGATGCCGAAGTGGCCAAGGTGCACAAGGCCGCCCTGTTGATCGATACGCACAACGACGTCACCTCCAACACCGTCGACGGCCTCGACATCGGCAAGCGCCGCGCCGATGGCCACAGTGACCTGCCGCGCTTCAAGGAAGGCGGCGTGGGCGCGACCTTCTTTGCGGTCTATGTGGCCGGCAACTACGCCCGGGAGGGCAAGGCGGCCAATCGCACGCTGCAAATGATCGACACCGTCCGGCACGACATCATTGGCAAGTACCCCAACGACTTTGAGTTCGTCACCACCGCCGACGGTATCGTGGCGGCCCACAAGAAGGGCAAGTTCGCCGCGCTGATGGGTATTGAAGGCGGCCACGCGATTGAGGACTCGCTGCGCCTGCTGCGGGACTTCTACGCGCTCGGCATCCGCTACATGACGCTGACGCATTCCAATTCCAACAACTGGGCCGATTCCTCGGGCGACATCGAAAAGCCCAACAACGGCCTGTCGAAGTTCGGCAAAGAAGTGGTGGGCGAAATGAACCGTCTGGGCATGATGGTGGACATTTCGCACGTCAGCGACAAGACGTTCTGGGACGCCTTGGAAGTCTCGAAGGCACCCATCTTTGCCTCGCATTCTTCCTGCCGCTCCATTTCGCCGATTCCGCGCAACATGACCGACCCGATGATTGCGGCGCTCGGCAAAAAGGGCGGCGTCGTCCAAATCAACTTCGGCTGTGAGTTCTTGAACCCTGAATCCGCCAAGAGCAGCCCGATGCAGAACCCCGCCCTGCGCGAGAAGATGCAAGCCGTCATGAAGACGCTGACCGACATCAAGGACCCAACGGCCCGCCAAGCGGCCGCCCGCAAGCTGATGGCCGAATCCGGCATCAAGACCGTCCGCGCGACGGCCGATGACGTGGTGGCGCACATCAACAAAGTGGTCCAGTTGGCCGGAATCGATGCCGTTGGTATCGGGAGCGACTACGACGGCGTCGGCTGTGTCCCGGCGGGGCTGGATGATGTGTCCAAGTACCCCGTGCTGACGCGTAAGCTGCTGGAAGCGGGCTATTCGGCGGCCGAGATCCAGAAGATCTACGGCGGCAATCTGTTGCGCGTCATGCGCGGCGCGGAAAAGACGGCGGCGGAATTGCAGAAGGCTGTTAGCTAGGGCAGCGTTTCGGAATTGCCGGGTGGTGGGCCGCCGGGGGCGGAGGAAATGACCGCTCCCTGGCGGTCGCGGCTCGGTACGGCAGCCGATGTATTTTGAAGTGACCTGCCCCCCGAAAACTCGGCCAGTGATAATTAGAGTTCTCCAGTTTAGAAAGGAGAACGAGGATGAAGAAGAGTCGGTACAGCGAAGAGAAGATCATCGCGGCGGTGAAGCAG
>JBIKMK010000250.1:0-6095 GCA_044359315.1 Bryobacteraceae bacterium
TGGCGTTGCCGCAAAAGTTTGATCTTTCGGTGCTGCCCAACAAGACGGTCAGTTTTTTCATCACCTCCGAGTTGCCGCAATCGATGGCCACGGGCGACTCCATGGCGCGGTTGACCAGCCAGATCCGGCTAGCCGCTAAACAGTGGAGTGAGGTGGAAACTTCCGAGTTGCGGCTACAGTTTGGCGGTACGGTACCGGGTCCACTGGTTCCACAATCGACGCCCGGAATCGACGTTGTGTTTGATGAAGTCCCCCCGGGCCTGTTGGCCTTGGGCGGTCCGACCTCCGTGGTGGAACCGGTGCCGGGTTCCACGTTTATGCCCATCCAACGCTCCACGATTATTCTGCCGCGGAACCTGAACGATCAACCCAGTTGGACGGACGCGGCGTTCATGACGCTGGTCCATGAATTTGGCCACACCTTGGGGTTGCAGCATTCTCTGGTCTCGTCGACCATGGCTACGCAGTTGACCCGGGCCACCACCCGCGGCCGGGCGTTGGCGGCGGATGACATCGCCGGCGTTTCCCTGCTCTATCCGACGCGCGCTTTCCAGTCCAGCTTAGGATCAATTGCGGGACGGGTGACGCAGGGCGGCGCGGG
This sequence comes from Bryobacteraceae bacterium, assembly GCA_044359315.1. Classification (GTDB taxonomy): domain Bacteria; phylum Acidobacteriota; class Terriglobia; order Bryobacterales; family Bryobacteraceae; genus JAPKYZ01. Next base: position 602 of record JBIKMK010000250.1, read on the forward strand.
ACAGGCGCTGGCGAGTGTGGTGGCGATTGCGCCCGGCGGGGCGGCCGTTGGGACGTTGACCGGTCCGGATGGCAGCTACCGGATTGAAGGTTTGGCACCGGGCTCCTATTACGTCTACGTGCACCCCTTGCCACCGGCGCAGACGGGCGAAACGACGCCGGCGAATATTCGTTATCCGCAGGATGGTGACCGCAATGTGATCAATCCGGGCGGCCTGTTCGATCTGCTGTTCTACCCCGGTGTACGTGACGCCAATACGGCGGGGGCCTTGCCGGTGTCGGCCGGAGCGGTGCTGGATGGCGTGAATTTCACGGTCACCCCACGGCGGACGCCGCTTTCGCTTTACAACGTGCAGACCTACTCGTTCCCTGGCCAGGTCGCAATTCGCCCGGCGGTTGTTAACGTGAACGGTCCACGCAACTTTATGGTGGTAACGGGTAATGGCTTGCTCACCAATAACAGTCCGGTTGCCGGCCTGCGAGCCTCGGTGCTGGGTGGAGCGACCCAGATTTCTGCCATCCGGTCGTATTCCGCTGGCTACCTGGCCTTCGATTTTGGGTTTTCGCCGCAATCGGGCGAAGGTGCCCGGCATATCGTTTTCTCACAGAACACTGACGTCTACGTGCAGCCAGCGGCCGTGACGTTGACCGCCCGACAACCTCCCCAGATCTCCGCGGTTTCTCTGCTGGATGCCGGTGCGCGCACGGTGCAGATTTCAGGCACGGGCCTGGCCGCTGATGCCCAAGTGTTCTTCGATGGAGTTCCCGCCCCGGTCCGGTCTTTCGATGAATCGGCCGGCCGGTTGGTGGTCACGGCGCCGTCGTCGGCCAATGGTCATCGCGCGGGTGTCGTCGTGGTGGCCAACGATGGCCAGAGCTCCACCTTCTTCCAAAGCGAACCAACGCCGATCGTGCTCGACGGCAATGATGCGGCCAGCGTAAGCCTGGGAACGACGACCGTGGCCGTGGGCGCGGAGACGGTGTTGGAGTTGAACGGCTCCGGCACATCGTTTGCCGATGGCGCGGTTTCTCTGGGCTTTGGGTCCAGCGATCTCTTGGTGAAGAGACTTTGGGTTCTTTCGCCCACCCGGTTGCTGGCACAGGTGCAGGTGGCCGCGCAGGCGGTGCCGGGCCCGGTAACGGTCAACTTGGTGAGTGGATTGCAATCATTCTCGGTGGGCGGACTGTTGATCGTGCCGCCACCGGCCAGAGGTCTGACGATTTCGCCCGCTTCGGTGAATTCCTTAACCGGCATTGTGTCCGCGCCACCGGGAAATCTGATCCCGCTGTTAACCACGGGCCTGGGTAGCAGCGCGACGGCTACCGTCGGGGACCGTCCGGCGGTGGCGAGCGTGGCTGGCCCCTCCATCCTGCTGCTGGAGATTCCGGCCGGCTTACCGGTGGGCCCGGCGATTGTGCGGATCCAGTCCGGCGGTGAACAGGCACTACCCTTTGCCGTGCAGGTGGAACCGGCAGCGCTGACGATTCCGGCCCCAACCGGCGCAGACCCCGTTCGGGGAGGCCGGGCCGGTGAGGTGATCACGCTACCGGTGAATGGCCTGACCGACCTGACGATTCCCTTCAATAAGCCGCGCGTGACGGTGACGCTGAACGGAGTGGAGCACCTGGCGACGTCCAGTGGCAACAACGTCACATTTACGCTGTTGCCCGCAGTCACTCCCGGCAACCGGACGCTCACGGTCAACGTGGACGGCCGAACGTCCGGAGCGATCACTTTCGTGGTTCGCCCGTAGCGCAGTTCCCCCTTAACGGAACAACTGGATGTTGACCGGCTCCCCGGTTAGCAGTCGGGATCCTCTCTCCACTTGGCACCACCCATGAGGGGCGTGCCCACTCGATCGCGGGCAAAGCAGCCCGTCGAGTGAAGCAAGGGACTCCGCACGCCGAGCCGCGACGGTAGGGGAGCGGAGTTTCGACCGTCAAGGGACGGTCCAGACCGGCAGAGTGCCAATCGTCTGGTGAGCTCGTCGGCCTCAGATCAGCGCAAGTGGCGCTTGGGCTGAATGACGCCTCGCCTGCCGCTACGGTTGTGCCTTGGCGCGGCCCAGCTTGCGGTAGTATTCGGCGACCGCATTGGAGTATCCGGCCGGAATCCGATCGGTGGATCCGGCGCGCGGAGCTCCGGCGGATTCCTCCAACTGCCGGCGTAACTGCAATTCCAGTGATTCCAGCGACGGCAGAATCTGCGTCCGCATCCGCTCAATCAACGCCGGGTTGCCCGCAAAACGGGTCGGATCAATCCGCTGCATTTCGCGGATCAGCCGGTCAATGTCGTCGCGGGATTCCGGGTTGTCAGCAAACTGTTGCCGCAACTGCTGTAGGTCCCGCATGCTTTGCGAGTAGGCGCCCATCATGGCCCGTGTACTGGCCTGATCGGGAGCGCCACCCAACCCGCCACCATACTGGTTATCGCCGCGGTTCATGGCCGAATAGTCACGCTGGCCACCGTTGGCTCCGCCACCGGACTGATTGCCACCGGGCTGCATCTGTCCGTCCCCGCTCTGACCACCTTGGCCTTGCTGTCCCTGTTGGCCCTGCTGACCGGTCTGCTGGCCCTGGCCCTGCTGCCCCTTCTGGCCGGGCTGCTGGCCTTGGCCCTGCTGCCCTTGCTGCCCTTGTTGACCTTGCTGACCAGGTTGTTGGCCTTGACCCTGTTGGCCCTGACCCTGCTGGCCACGCTGTCCCGGTTGGCCATTGCGGGCCATGGTGTCCATTTGACGGCGGAGCTGCTCTAACTGCGACAGCGCCTTTTCACGGCCACCGGCCTCAGCCGCCTTGTCACCTTCCTTACCGGCCTGGCCCGCGGCTTCCTTCACTCGCTCCGACAGCTTGTCGAGCGCGTTGGTGACCGTCTGCTCACGGTTCCACGCATAGGCCCCTAAGCCGCGCCGGAGCCATTCGGACATGTACTTCATCTTCAGGCCCAGCTCTTCCTGCTGTAGTTCGCCCAGGGCGGACTTGATTTTGTTGGAAGCCCCCCGCTGTGCCCCTTGCATGGCCCGCGAGGCACCCTGCAGGTCCTTTTCGAGGTTCTGGAAATCCTGCATCAGCTTCTGCTTCTCGTTGGCCAGGCGTTCGTTCTGCTCCCGCGTGGTGCCCATGGCGGCGCGCTCCATCTGCTCACGGCTTTGGGCTTGGCCGAACTGCTTCTTCAATTGCTCCTGGAAGGCACGCTGCTCACTGGCCAGCTTCTCGGCCCGCCGGGCGAGCTCGCTGATTTGGCCGGAGGTCTCTTCCTTGCGCGCGCCCGACATCATGCTGCGTGCCTCTTCCAGCCGGTCCGCCGCGCGCTTGGATTCAGCGCCATCGCGCTCACCCGCCTGATTGGCGCGGCGCATGTCTTCGGTAGCCCGCTGCAACTGCTCGATCGCGCGCTGCATGCGCGGATCTCCACCCTGTTGCTGCCCGCCGCGGTTGCCCGCCATCGATTGCAGCCGCTGTTGGGTGGCGGATGGTTGCCCCTGCTGCTGGCCGGACTTCCCTTGCTGCCCCGCCTGCGCACTTTGCTGGCCCGACTGCCCGGATTGCCCTTGTTGCCCTTGCTGTCCTTGTTGCCCCTGCTGGCCTTGCTGGCCGCGTTGCTGCGCCTGCTGCATGCGCTCCATCTGCTTTTTCAGCTCTTCGGCCTCACGCCGCAGCATCTCCTGCTGCCAGCGCTGCTCGGGTGTCTGGTTGCGATTGTTCTGCTGCGCCTGCGCCAGTTCCTGCTGCCGCCGGGCTAACTGCTCCAGCTTCTGCAGAGCCTCATCCACTTCCTTCTGTTTGTCACCGGCGGAAGCAGATTGTTGCCCGGTCTCGTACTGGTTCTTCTCCGTGTCGAGTTCGAGATCAAACAGCGATTCGAGATCCCGCTGGCTGCCGCCACCACCGCCCCCGCCACCACCGCCGCCAAAGGCCACCTGGATCTCACGGAACCGGGCCTCGGCACGCAACAGATGTTGTAGCGCCTGCTGCTCATAAGGCATGGCGTCTTTCCACTTCAGTGCCTTCAGCGCGTCGGCCGCAGGCCCCATGGCCTTCGATGCCGCTTCCATATCCTTGGCGAAAGCTTCAAACGATTCCGCCGCGCCCGATAGTTGCCGCGCACGCATGCGTTGCGCCAGCGTCAGGGCCTGGGCCTGCAGCTTGGACTGCACCTCATTCAGGAACTTTGCGTCTTCCTGGGCCTTCCGCTTATCGCCGGATTTGTCGCGGATCTCATTCCAAGTGGCCGCGATGATCTCCTTCTGGCGTTGGGCGATCTGGTTCTGGTCCCCTTCACCGCCACCGCCTCCGCCGCCCCCCTGCTGGGATTGCGAATACTCGCGCTCAAACGGCTGGGCTTCGATGAAGTACATGTCGGTCCGCGCCGTCGTGCGGGCATCGCGCGCGGTGGCATAAACGCTCACCACATCGCCCGGGATCAGCTTGAACTGCTCGAGTTCCAGCAGCTTGCGTCCGGACGAGGACTTGGCGCCGCGTTGCGCCAGCACCGGTAAGGTCTTCTCTTCGCCGCCGTTGACGGCGTAATGCAGCGTCACTTCCTGCAAGCCAAAGTCGTCATCGGCCGCCACTTCCAGCGTCACTTCCTCAATCGGGCTGGCCTTTAGATCACGGCCCGGACGCGTCAACTTGACGGTGGGCTCGGACTCCTTCAGCGCTTCGATGAAATAATCATCGGTCAGGCGAACCTGCTCGGAACGCTCCACGGCCGCCAGATGGTAGAGCCCTTCCTTCTTGATCGGAACCCGCGTGACAGCACGATTGCCCTCACCCGTCGAGAGACTGGTGGTGACCCCATCAATCGAAATCAGCCCATTGCTCAGCGGCCGGTCGAACTCAATCTCCAGCTGTGCTTCGGACCCTTCGACAGCGCGCAAGTCGCCGCCCGGATCTTCCACCGTTGGCTTCTGCCCCGTCCAGGCCGGATAGTTGTAGGTGACCTTGATCTTCTTCACCGCCGGAAGGTCAACGACGCTCAGCTTGAACTGCTTCGATTTCAGCGCACCGGCTTCGACGTAGTAATCCACCTCGTCGGCCAGTGATGAAAACAGAAACTCAAAGCCCCCAGTCTGCGACGGCAGCATCGGGACTTCTTCCCACTTGGAGGTGCCGCGGTAACGGGCCTTCAACTTGGCCGTCGCCGACTGGAAACCGATCAGATTGGCCTGCACCATCTGATTACCCTTGCGGCGCACCAGCTTGTCACCCGGCGTTACCTGGATGTCGTAAAAGGCGGCAGCGCCATTCTTGGGCGTGCCTCCCCACAGCAGGGCCGCGCCATGCCCCAGAAAGCCGGGCCCGGCCAGGATCAGCCACATCAACACACCCAGCGCGGCCAGCGACGAAACGCTAAAGCCCGCCAGCCAACTGGTGGGCACCACTCGTGATGGCTCCACTTGGCGCGCGACCGCCAACGTCTTGCGCGCCAGCAGGTCGACGAAGGGCGATGGCTCACTCTCAACGCACGTCAGCAGTTGCTGATCAAACTCGGG
>JBIKMK010000252.1:0-6091 GCA_044359315.1 Bryobacteraceae bacterium
CTGGGAACGTACCCGCATCATCACGCCATCGCAATATGTCCAGTTGCTGGATCGTCGCGGCCATCCAGCCGAGTAGTTCTCCAGCGTCTGTGCGGCGGCAGAAACCGATGGCTACAACTTCACCGTCCGCCCACTCTTGGCCGACTCCCGCGCCGCCACCAGAATCTCGGTGGCGATGAGATTGTTTTCGAGTGACGACAAGCCGCCGGGCTTCAACGTTCCGCGCACGATGGCGGCTAGGTAGGAGATGGGGTCGCGTTCGGCTGGAGCCAGCGGGTCCGGCGTCAGCACTTCTTCGTCTTTGGCCTTCGGGCGACGCACCCGCAGCACGTTGCCGCCGATGGCGTGGGCGCACCCCGATTCGGTGTAGACCTCAAAATCCTTGCGGCTGTAGGGCCAGTTCCAGGAGCCTTCGATCAGGCCGACGGCTTTCGGATACTCGACGATGATATTGGCTTCGTCATCCACCTTCGAATAAATGTGCGGCTTCATCTGCTGCACGCGGGCCGTCACCGATACTGGCCGGGCGTTGTCCATCAGCCAGGTGCAGAGGTTGGCGCCATAGCAGCCAAAATCAAACAGGGCGCCGGCGCCGTTCTTCACCGGGTCGGTCAGCCAGTTGAAGAACTCCGGGCCCGTGCCGATCTCCTTGGGCCCCTGGTGGCCGTCCATCGCCACCATCTTCCGGATGTCGCCCGCGAACTTCTGCTGCTTCACCAGATTCCACAGCGCGCCGTGGCTGCGGTACCAGGTGGTTTCGTAGTTCACGATGACCGGCGTCCCGGATTCGCGCGACAGCTTGGCGATCTCGCGGGCATGCTCATTCGAGACTGCCAGGGGCTTTTCCATCATCATCGGGATCTTGCGCTTGGTGCACTCGCGGACCACCACCGGATGGTCCAGCGTGCTGGTGAATGCGCCTACCGCTTCCGGCTTGGTCTCGTCCAGCATCTTGCCCAAGTCGGTGAAGAAGGGGGTTTTCTCCAGCTTGAACATGGCCGCGTACTTCTTGTGCAGGGCCGGGTCAGGATCAAACACACCGGCCAGCTCCACATCGGTGCGATTCGCCAAGCCGCGCAGGAAGCCGGAGGCGTGGCCGTGCACCAAGCCAGCCAAGGCAAACCGCAGCGGTTTCTCCTGCGCCCCAAGGGTCGAGTTGAGCTGCGGCAGCAAAGCCGCGCCTGAGGCCAGGATGGCCCGGCGAGTCGTGTCCATGGCCCCCATCATATAGCGGCGTGAGGCCCGAAAGCGGCTGCAACGTTACTGCTGACTAGCCCCATGCGTGAGCTTGGGGCTGTTTCGGGTCCAGGCCAAAGCCCCAAGCTGACGCATGGGGCTAAACGCCGGTGCCCCGGGACATTATTTCTTCAAGTTCAAACTCGGCCGGTAGGCGCTGACGAACAGACCGTGGTCGGTCAGCAGCTTCCGCCCTTCGGGCGACATCAGAAACTCCACCAGCTTTCGCGCGGCCTTGCGCTGCTTGGACCGCCGGATTTCGGCTCCCACCTGCCGGATCGGCGCGTGGGCTTCGGCGGGAACCAGGATTCCACCCTTGTCATGCACCAGTGACCAGGCCGTCAACACGACATCGACATTACCGCTTTCGGCAAACTGGAACGCTTGCCGGACATTTTCGGCCAGCACGATTGAGGGCTGGTACCGTTCCCAGATCCCGAACCGCTTCAGTGATTGCTGGGCGGCCAAGCCGTAAGGTGCATGCTGCGGGTTGGCGATGGCAATCTTGAGATTCTGAAACTTGGCGAAATCGTCAAAGTTCTGGATCGCCCCGGATTTGGACCACAAGGCCAGTCGACCCGTGGCAAAAATTTGCACATCGTTCGCTTCAATCTTGCCCTTGCTCACCAACTCCTGCATTAGCGCCTCATTGGCTGACAGGAACACATCAAACGGAGCCCCGGCATCAATCTGACGGGCCAGCATGCCGCTTGCCCCAAAGGTGAAGGTGAGGGTCGCGTCCTTGAAGGCTTCCTTCAGCGGTGCCTCCAGCGGCGCCATATCGGAAGCCGCCGCCACCAGCAACGCCGGAATCTCTGCCGGCGCCTTGGGGTTCTTCTGGGCCCACGCCGTTAAGTCTAATGAAATGAATGCAGCTAGCAGGAGCGGGAGAGTACGGCAACCCATGTTCACCATCATACCGCTCGGCGGGAACCGGGATAAGGCGAATGCGGGGACTCAATCTTTCGCCCGAAAAGTTGACAAGAGAACGCTAATATTTGATACTGGTCTTGAGCAGGACTACACTTATGAGCAAGATCATCGGAATCGACCTCGGCACGACCAACTCCGTCGTGTCGGTAATGGAAGGCGGCCAGCCGGTCGTCATCGCGAACCAGGAGGGTGGCCGGACCACGCCGTCCGTCGTGGGTTTCGCCAAGAGTGGTGACCAGTTGGTGGGTACGGTGGCCAAGCGCCAGGCCGTGACCAACCCCGAAAACACCATCTACTCGATCAAGCGCTTTATGGGCCGCCGGCACAACGAGGTCTCGGAAGAGATGAAGTTGGTGCCGTACAAAGTGATGGGGGGCGACAATGGTGACGCCCGCGTGGACATCAACGGCAAGCTCTACTCCCCGCCCGAGATTTCGGCGCTGATCCTGAAGAAGCTGAAGCAGGCGGCGGAAGCCTACCTGGGCGGCAAGGTCACCGAAGCCGTGATCACGGTTCCGGCCTACTTTAACGACGCCCAGCGTCAGGCCACCAAGGACGCGGGCCAGATTGCCGGCCTGGAAGTAAAGCGCATCATCAATGAGCCGACGGCGGCCGCGCTGGCCTATGGCCTGGACAAGAAGAAGGACCAGACGATCGCCGTCTACGACTTCGGTGGCGGTACGTTCGACATCTCGATCCTGGAAGTTGGCGACGGCGTCGTCGAAGTGAAGTCCACCAACGGTGACACCCACCTGGGCGGCGACAACATCGATCAGCGCATTGTCGACTGGTTGATCACCGAGTTCAAGCAGGAAGAAGGCATCGACCTCTCGAAGGACAAGATGGCCCTGCAGCGCCTGCGCGAGTCCGCCGAGAAGGCGAAGATCGAACTCTCGAACGCTTTTGAGACCGAGATCAACCTGCCGTTCATCTACGGCGACCCGGCCACCGGCCCCAAGCACTTGGTGAAGCAGCTGACCCGCAAGCGCTTTGAGCTGATGATCGAAGAGATCCTGCAAAAGTCGGCTGGCCCCTGCAAGCAAGCCCTGGCCGATGCCGGCATGAGCCCCTCGCAGATCGATGAAGTGGTGCTTGTCGGTGGCTCGACGCGCATCCCCCGCGTGCAGGAGATCGTGCGCGACCTGTTCGGCAAGGAGCCGAACCGCAGCGTGAACCCGGACGAAGTGGTGGCCATCGGTGCCGCTGTCCAGGGCGGCGTGTTGGGCGGCGAAGTGAAGGACGTGCTGCTGCTGGACGTCACTCCGCTGTCGTTGGGCATTGAGACGCTGGGTGGTGTGTTCACCAAGCTGATCGAGCGCAACACCACCATTCCGACCAAGAAGAGCGAAGTGTTCTCGACTGCCGCTGATTCGCAGCCTTCGGTGGACATCAAGATCTTCCAGGGTGAACGCTCCATGGCCAAGGACAACCGGATGCTGGGCGTGTTCCAGCTGACCGGCATTCCCCCGGCCCCGCGTGGCGTGCCGCAAATCGAAGTGATCTTCGATATCGACGCCAACGGCATCATGAACGTGATGGCGAAAGATCGCGCCACCAATAACGAGCAGAAGATCACCATCACCTCCTCCTCTGGCCTGTCCAAGGAAGAAGTGGAGAAGATGGCCAAGGACGCCGAAGCCCATGCCGCCGAAGACCGCCGCAAGCGCGACGAGATCGACGCCCGCAACAAGGCCGACGCCATGATCTACAACGTCGAGAAGATGTTGAAGGATCACCGCGACAAGATCGGCGAAGAGGAAGCCACCAAGGTGGAAGCCTCCATCAAGGAGCTGCGCGACGTGATGGTGTCGGGTACGGTGGAAGCCATCAATAAGGCCACCGACAACCTCACCCAGGCCAGCCACAAGTTGGCTGAGGCGATGTACAAAGCATCGTCCACTCCGGGTGCGGGTCCGACGGAAGGTGCCGCCAACGGTGCCGGTCCGCAGGAGCCGAAGAAGGACAACGTCGTCGACGCCGAATTTGTGGACGTGGACGATAAGAAGTAAGCTGGGGCACTCACTGCCCCCAGTCAGATGGCGATAGGTAAAACGGATTTCAGGCATGGCTTCGCAACAGGACTACTACGGCACTTTAGGCGTCGCTCGCGGAGCCACTGAAGACGAAATCCGGAAAGCCTATCGCCGTCTGGCGCGTAAGTATCACCCGGATTTGAACCCCGGCGACAAGTCAGCAGAAGAGCACTTCAAGAAAGTCCAGGAGGCGTACGACGTCCTCTCGGACACCAAGAAGCGCCAGATGTTTGACCAGTTGGGGTTCTATTCGGAGAACGCCCGCCCTCAACCCGGCCAGCATCCGGGCGGGGCGGGCTTTAACTTTGATGGCTTCGATTTCGATAGCTTCGTCCGCAGTGGAGCGGGTGGCACGGCCGGTGCCGGCGGAGCAGGAGCGGGAGCGGGCGGCGGGACCAACTTCAAGGACCTGTTCAGCCAGTTTTTCCGTGGTGGCGAAGGCGCTAGTTCGCAAACTCCCGAACGCGGCCCGGATCTGGAATACGCACTCGATATCGATTTCTGGCAGTCCATCAAAGGCACGCAAGTCCGAGTGAACATCAACCGGCAGGAGACGTGCGCGGATTGCCGCGGTTCGGGCTCCGCTTCCACCGGCACCACCAACTGCCCGGAGTGCAAAGGCACCGGCAACGTGGAACAGATGGTGGGGGCCATGCGGTTCACCATCCGGTGTCCGCGCTGCAATGGCAAGGGCAAGACCTCGAACATCTGCTTTGCCTGCCGCGGCGAAGGCCGCACGTCGAAGCCGGATTCAGTGGAAGTGCGCATCCCGGCCGGTGTCCAGTCCGGTGCCCGCATGCGCGTGGCGGCCAAGGGCAACGCCGGCTCCCACGGCGGCCCGGCGGGGGACCTCTACATCACCATCCGCGTGCAGCCGCACGAGTTCTTCCAGCGCGACGGCGACAACATCGAGATCCGGGTGCCGATCACCATCTCAGAAGCAGGCCTGGGCACCAAGATTGAAGTGCCCACCATCGACGGCCGCGCCCTCCTCAAAATTCCGCAAGGCACCCAGAACGGCCAAAAATTCCGCCTGCGGGAGAAAGGCGTCGCCAACGCCCGCAAAAACAGCCGTGGCGACCAGATTGTCGAAGTCTTCCTGCAGCCGCCCGATACGGCGGATGAGCGGGTCCGGGAACTGCTGCGTGAGCTCGCCAAGGCCAGCCCGGAAGACCCGCGCGCGAAGCTGTTCGCGAATTTGTAGAGCGCGTTGGTTCCCGCCAAGACGCCAAGGCGCAAAGCGAACTCAATTCATGGGGCGGGAGTCGTTGGCACGGTCTTCATTTCCATCAAACTCGCCACCCAGCTCGCGCTAGCATCCCGGATGGTAGGTTTGTTCCCTTTGCGTCTTGGCGTCTTGGCGGGAGTATCAGCCCACCGGAATTTCGTCTTCCAGTTCGTTCACTACGCGCGCGATGCCGTCCTTGATCAGGGCCACGTTGAAGTTGATGAGTAGGCCGAGCCGCTTGTTGGCCAGCCTAAGGTAGGTTCTCAGCTGTTTCTTGTGGACGGGTGCCAGTGATTCAACTGATTTGATCTCAACGATCACCTTGTCCTCAACGATCAAATCCGCCCGAAAGCCGGTGTCAATCTTCGCTCCCTCATAGATCACCGGCACCGGCTGCTGCCGGACTGTCCGCAGTCCCCGGCGATCCATTTCAAGCGCGAGAACAGTCTCGTATACAGATTCCAGCAGGCCGGGGCCCAATGTCGTGTGGATCCGAAAAGCCGCATCGACGACTTCCTTGGCCAAAGCGTTCTCAGTCAATTGCTCACTCCCCCCGTTCAGAGACATCTTAGGCTAGGCAGCCAATGTTCGCCCGTTTGGCGGTGGATTCCCGCCAAGGCGCAAAGACGCAAAGTCTCACCGTGTTTCTCAACTCGCCAGA
>JBIKMK010000251.1:0-6091 GCA_044359315.1 Bryobacteraceae bacterium
TGGAATAGGTACGGGGTCACTTTGGCTGTCGGATAAACCGCCAGCGCATGTTTCACCAAGCTCTTGTACAGTTCGTTGTCCAAGGGCGATGGCTTCAGGGAGGAACGCATCTTCGCGTAGTCCTCCGCCTGCTTCTTCTGCTCGGGCGTCATTGGGCCCCGCGTCATCGCCATGGAGGCGGGCGTGATGTCGATGCGCGGGTCCTGCACCACTTCCTTGATCTCGTCGATCAGTTCCTCGGTGGTGGTGCCGGGGATGGTGCGGAAGTTCAGGGTGACCTCGGCGTTGCCCGGAATCACGTTGCCGCGGAACCCGGCGCTCATCAGCACGGGCGCGATGGTGTTGCGCATGATGGCGTGCAGCAGCGTGTCCTCGCTGATGATCTTGTCGGCCTCCGCCACCTTCACCGGGTCGTCGGAGAGCAGGTTCTTGAAGTGCGTCTTCATCGGCTCCGGCGAAACGTCGCTCAGCGTCGAGAAGAACATCCGTGTCTCGGGCGTCAGCTTCACTTTGGTGTCGTAGCTGGAAAGCTTGGCCAGCGCGCGTGCCAGCGTGTAGATGGCATTGTCGGGGCGGGGCATCGACGAATGGGTGGAGGTGCCCTTGGCGTTCAACGTCAGCGAAACGCCGCCCTTATCGGCGGTCGAGATCGAGACGTAGGACGTCTTGCCGTCCTTGCCTTTGATGATCCAGCCGCCTTCGTTCAGCGAATACTCACAATCAATCTTGTCCCAGGCGACGCGGGCCAGCCAGGTGGTGTTGTAAAGCCCGCCTTCTTCGTCCGCTTCTGAGAGGAAGATGACGTCGCGGTCCAGCTTGACTTTGTTCTTCGCCAGGTCCAGCACCGCCTGCGCGAACACGGCCAATCCACCCTTGAAGTCGATCGCTCCGCGGCCATAGACGGAACCGTCCTTGACGACGCCCGCAAATGGATCCACCGTCCACTTCTCACGCTCCACCCCCACCACGTCGGCATGGGCCGCCAGCAGCACCGGCTTCTTTGAGCCATTGCCGCGCAGCCGCGCGATGAAGTGCGATTTGCCCTTCTGCGGCGTCTCAATGATGTCGATCTCAAAGCCCAGCGGCGCGAATTTCGTCTTCAGAAACTGAGCCAGCTTATCTTCGTTGCCGGGCGGGTTGGAGGTGTCAATCTTGATGACATCCACCAGCAGCTGCGCCACGGGCGGCAGATCAGCGGCCGAGACCAGGGTGGTGACGGCCAGGGCGAGGGCAAGACGGTTGAGCAAGCAGCCTCCTCAAGAACTAGGCGCTCGACGGAGGGCGCAAAAATGAATACCTTGCAGGTTACGGCAGCGTAAACTCGATGTCAAGCGAGTGGCTGAGTTTTCCACGCCATGCTAAACTCGCAAACCATGAAGTCTCCGCTGATCGCGCTTCTATTTGCGGCTGCCGTGGCTGCCCAGGACGCTCCGGAAGTGGCCCCGGCCAAAGCGGTTCAATCGCCGCCCCCAACGCCCTATGATTCAGCCCGTCCGCTGATTGTCAGCCAGTACGGGATCGTTTCGGCTTCGAACTTCTTGGCCTCCCTGGCCGGAGCCAAGATTCTGGAGCAGGGCGGCAACGCCATTGATGCCGCCATCGCCGCCAACGCCATGACCGGGCTCACGCAGCCCTTCGTCAATGGGATCGGAGGTGACCTGTTCGCCATCATCTATGAAGCCAAGACCGGCAAGGTCTACGGCTTGAATGCCTCCGGCTGGACCCCCAAGGCGCTGAATTCGGAATGGCTGAAAGCCAAGGGCATCACCAAGATTGAACCCATCGGCGTCCATGCCATCACCGTGCCCGGGGCCGTGGCCGGCTGGGAGGCGCTCCGCAAGCGGTTTGGTACGAAAACGCTGGCCGAAATTCTCGCCCCTGCCGTCCTGCATGCTGAGCAGGGTTTCCCCGTCTCGGTTGTGACTGCGCGTAGCCTGGTGAATCAGCGCTTGATGAAGCAACCCGGGTTTAAGGAAACCTATCTCGCGGCCGGTGAAAAGCCCACGCCCGGCGACACCTTCAAGAACCCCACACTAGGCGAATCGCTGCGCATGCTGGGCAATAAGGGCCGCGATGGCTACTACACCGGCAAGATGGCTGAGACCCTGGTCGCGTTCCTCAACAAGCAGGGTGGCGCGCACACGCTGGCCGACTTCGCCGAGTATGAACCCGAATGGGTGGAGCCCATCTCCACCACCTACCGCGGCTGGAAGGTATTTGAACTGCCGCCCAATGGCCAAGGCGTGGCGGCACTATCGATGCTGAACATCATGGAACGCTTCCCGATCGCCGATTACGGCCACAATTCCGCCGCTGCCATGCATGTCATGATCGAGGCCAAGAAACTGGCCTATGCCGACATGGCCAAGTATGTGGGCGATCCGCGCTTTGGTGCCGTGCCCGTGACGGAGATGCTCTCCAAGGACCTGGCGGAGCGGCGCGCGGGCTTGATCCGCATGGACAAGGCTTCCTGCGCGGTGCTGCCATCCGAGATCAGCCAGAACCTGAATGCCAAGGGTCGCGAAACGATCTATCTTTCAACCATCGATAAAGAAGGAAACATCGTCTCACTGATCCAGTCCAACTATGCCGGCTACGGCACGGGCATGGTGGCACCGGGCACGGGCTTCTCGCTGCACAATCGCGGTGCGGGCTTCGACCTGGCTCCGGGGAAGCCGAATTCGCTGGAAGGCCGCAAGCGCCCGCTGCACACCATCATTCCGGCTTTCATGGAGAAGGGCGATCAGAAGATCGGCTTCGGCATCATGGGCGGCTGGAACCAGTCCCAGGCGCACGCGCAATTCGTCGCCAACGTGGTCGACTTCAAGATGAACGTGCAGCAGGCGATTGAGGCCGCGCGCTTCACCAAGAGCACGTTTGAAGGCTGCGATGTCCAGATTGAGGGCCGCGTGCCGGAGGGGACCCGGTCTGAGTTAACCCGCCGCGGACATGCCATCAGCGTGGTGCCCAACTACTCTAGCGGCATGGGCTTCGGCAGCGCCGTACAGCGCGACACCAAGCGTAACGTCAACTTCTCCGGCACTGATCCGCGTGTGGATGGCGCGGCGATCCCGGAGAGCCCCGCGTTCAAGAAGTAGGCGCCGGACAACTCAAAAAGGACCGCCTCGAAAAGCAATCGCCGGAGACAGGCCTCAAGCCCGCTCCGGCGATTGTTTTTGTAGAGACGTGCAGTCTGTGGGCCGCCCGGGACTAGCCGGCGACGTAGTGTGGTTGCAAGAAGCCGGAGGTGACTTCTTCTTCGGCCAGTTCGGTCTCATTCAGCGAGAGAGACACGGTCATTTCATTGCCCTGACAGTCGAAGCTAATGGTGACCACTTCGGTCTTGCTGAGATTCTTGGTGTGGAAGTTGCGGCCATAGACAACGGTCGGGATGCTGAGGCCGATGACGCCCATCAGGCCCTCCAGCTCCGTCTTTACGTTGCCCACCACCATGTTGGCCATCTCGCCGATAGCGTCCAACACTTCGCCGTTCACCGAGTCATACTCGCTCATCATGAACGTCCCAGCCAACTTGCAGGCCAGGGCTTCATTCATTGTCAGCGTACCCGTTCCGGTGCAGCGGCCAGCCATCCCGACGGTGGCGAAGACGCCATCCTGGGGGCCGGTCATATTGCCGGTCAGCTGAAACGGTTGCGCCGTCGCCTCCATGCCCAGCATGGTGGAGCAAACATCGAGGGTGGCGTTACGGACCATGTCCGCTAGTTGTTCATGGGGAGGTAGCTTCATTTTGTGTCGGTCTCCATTTTGAAGATCGCCTCCATGGTCGAGTAAGACGGAACGGCGTGGCGGGGACTTCCCCGAACCATCACGCGGCCGTCTGGAGTCTTCCTCGATCTGGGACAACCGGACTTCGGGTGAGCCTCAGGGCGGGTCCGGCTGATCCTTCAGCCGGGCGAACAACCCTCACTCGTCCTACTCCGCAAACCACGCGGCAGCAAGAAGCACCGAAAGCCCGATCGGCAATCGTTGTCCTTTCAGAATGACGTATCGACGCAAAAGCAGTTTCATTTGCGACATTTTTTCGAAATATTTCCAATTGATCCTTCCATTAGCGATCTTTGACGGACGTAAGTTTCCTGTTCAAGCTGTTGCGCACTGCTCCGATATAGCCCCTGTGGAAGGAGTTTACCCATGGAAGCAATGACGGCCGCAGCCTCGACGAAGATCCCGGTACCGCTGGCCAATGATGGCCGGGCCGGCAAGTACCTGGCGTTTCAACTGGGCAAAGAAGAGTACGCCATCCGCGTACTGAAAGTCCGGGAGATCATCGGCGTGCAGGAGATCACCACGGTCCCCCAAACCCCTGACTATATCCGGGGCGTGTTTAACCTGCGCGGTAAGGTGATCCCCGTAGTCGATTTACAGCGTAAGTTCGGCTTTGCCACCACGGAGAACAACGCCCGCACCTGTATCGTCGTGGTGGAAGTGGCCTCCGCTGGCCGCATCATGCTGATGGGCATTCTGGTGGACGCGGTCTCTGAGGTCCGCAACATCGCCGCCGGCGACATTGAGGATACGCCCGATTTTGGCCGTGACGTTTCCGTGCCCTACCTGCTGGGCGTGGCCAAAACCAAGGGTCAGGTGAATCTGCTGTTGGATATTGACTCCGCGCTCCAGACCCATGAAGTGGAAGTGCTGAGTTCGATGGCCGTTTCCTAAACGGTCGTTCAAGGGGCTACGGCCGTTGGCCGATATAACCCCTTGGGGCAGGGGTTCGGACGGTGAGGCCGTGCCCGTCCGGTGTCCACGGACATGTATCGAAATGGCCAAACGCATGGGAACCCAGCTTACCGGCTGAGGCAAAAAGTAAAGAGGAGCTATATAAATGCGAATTCGCTTTGTGCAGTATGTACTGGTGGCGCTGGCGCTGGCCGCCACCGCACTGGGGCAGAACAAGAAAGTCTCCACGGCGGAACTGATGGCCAATGTGGCCTCCAAAACCGCACCCGACTATCCCGCCGCCGCCAAGCAGCTGCGCGTGCAGGGCGCGGTGGAAGTCGAGGTCTTCGTCAGTGAAGACGGCAAGCTGGAGAAGGTGGAAGCCACCAACGGCAACCCCATCCTCACGCGCGCCGCCGTCGAGTGCGTCAAGCAATGGAAGTTCAAGCCGTCTGGCAGCGCGGTGCAAGCCACGCTGACGTTCAACTTTAAGCTGTAAAGGAGTAAGTCTCTTGTCACAACGTATGACCCTCGGGGCCAAATTGACCGCCGGTTTCGGCGCTATGATGTTACTCACGCTGGCTGTCAGCGTTGGGGCGATTACCGTCATCTCCCAGATTGGCGGCGACATGGATTACGCCGTCAACCGGGCGGGCAAGCGCAATTCGCTGGCTTGGCAGATGAACCACGCCTCCACGCGAGCCATGGCCGCCGAGCGGGGCATTCTGTTGCGCAGCATCGTCCAGCAGACCGCCGGGGTTGACCGGCACAAGCAGGAGTTCCGTGAGGCCTCGCAAGAGATCGAGCGGGCCTTGGGCGAGATCCAGCCGTTGATTGACGATGACTCGACGCGCTCGTCGGTGGATTCGATGCGCACCCGCTTTCAGGCGCTAAACCAAGCGCACAATGAACTGCTGCAAGCGATCGATAAACAGCAATTTGATCAGGTGCAGAAGATCTCCGACGAGAAGGTGCAGCCACGGGTGCAAGAGATTACCGCGGAAGCAGGGGCGTTGCTCGCGCGCCAGACTGAAGCCGCCAATCAGGCGACCGCTCGGGCGGGAAATCGCGCCGGTGGGGCCTACTGGATCATCGGCTCTCTGATCGCCATCTCGGCCATTGTGGCCGTGTTCCTGTGGTTCATGGTTCGCAAGTCCAGCACGACGCTGCAAGCGTTGGCGCAGGAGATGTCCAGCGGCGCGGGTGAAGTGGCGCAGGCCGCCTCGCAGGTGGCGGAAGCCAGTCAGTCGCTGGCGCAGGCCGCCAGCGAACAGGCCGCGACGCTTGAAGAAACCGCTGCCTCCAGCCAGCACTTGGCCGGGATGACGCGCTCCAACCTGGAGCACACGCAAGGCGCCACGGAATCGGTGGCGGTGGCAGACCGGCAGATTGCCGGTGCCAACCAGACGCT
>JBIKMK010000253.1:0-6082 GCA_044359315.1 Bryobacteraceae bacterium
ACCGGGCGCGAGATGGTGCCGTTGGGCGGAATCCGGGTGTCCAGGCGCAGAATGTCGCCGGTGACGCCCTGCCGGCCGGTCTGCGAGAACGAGGCGCGGCCGCCGGGCGGCTGGTTGGCAATGCTCAACCGGTAGGTCTTGCTCTGCTTGGTGGTGTTCTGGCCGGTGACCACGAAGGCGCGGGCGAACGTGGTGTTCAGCGGCTTGCTGTTGGTGGGGGCGGAGGCGACAAAGCCATTGGTGATCCGGGCCGTGTAGATGTTCTGGTTCCGCATGCCGGTCTGGCCGGCGACGCAGGCCAAGCGGTTGAGTGACGGGTCCACCAGACTGTTGGCAGCGATGGAGTTAGCTACCTTGGGTGCCGCCGGATCGGCCTTGCCCTCCGCGGAGTTCGAGGGGAAGCCCGGCCCCCGCAACTGGGCCGCCAGTGTGAGCGCTACGTTGGGTGGCGTGTAGTTGCGCCAGTTGCGGTCGGCCGGAGGGCGGACATCGCGGTTGTCAGTCCAGACGGCGTGAAACACCGGAGATGGCGTAGGCGCCAAGTTGTAGGTCCATTTGCCGTCCGCGCCCACGATGAACTGCAGTGCCGTCACGTCGATGTAGTCGCCCATGAAGGGCGTCGTGCCCAAAGCGAACATGGGCAAGTTGGGCGGATTCAGCTGCATCTGCTCAATCGGGATCGGTCCCGTAGCGGTTTGCCCCGCCGCGGGCGGCCGGCTGCCGAACGCGTAATCCGAGACGCGCGCCGCCTGGAACGACAACGCCAACGACGCCAGATTGGTTTGCGCCACGCGGACATCCATGGTCTGGCGAATGGCTAAGGGGGCGCGGGTGCCGTCGGCCTTGAGGTACGTGTCGGAAATTTCGTCCGTGAAGACCCGGCTGTCGGTGCCGGCCTGCCGGTCACCGATGGGTTGACGTGTCTCCTGGTAGCCGCCCCCCACGGGTAACTTCGTGAAGATGCCTTTGGTGTTGGAGTCACGCAAGTCGTAGTAAACAAGAGTCAATTTCCCCTCGGCCAGCGACATGGCGGGCATCACCTGATGCCCGCGGAAGCTGGTGGAGCTATCCACGGCAACCGGCGGAGTCCAGCTGGTGCCGCCCATACTGCTGGTGATCACGATGCGGGCGTCACCATTGGGACCCGCACCACGCTGAGACCAGGCCACGTAGATACGTCCGTCCGCGCCGACACCCATGGTCGGGTAGCCGTTGGTGCGGAAGCGGGCATCGAGCACATTGCCCGCGGTGTCCACAATGGTGCTGCCCTGATCAAAGGGCGAATAGATCACCTGACCCGGAGCCGGCGTGCCGGCGGTGGCAATGGTCTGCGGCGGCGAGAAGGTGACGCCAAAGTCGGTGGACCGGGACATCATCATGCCGTGCGGATTACAGATGGTGGCAAACCGGCGCCAAACCAGATAGAGCGCACCGGTGGCGGGGTCAACCGCCATGGTCGCGCCTTGGTTGGCCGTGGCCGAGGAGGCCACTTGGATGGGCGTACTGAAGGTGACGCCGCAGTCGCGCGAGCGCGAGAACATAATGGCGCCTTTTTCGTCGTTACCGTTTTCAAACGACGTCCAGACCACGTAAACGTTGCCGCCGGGGAACTGCTGGACGGGCGTATCGCCGCCACCAACGACGCAATTCAAGGCCCCGGCCCGGGGAATGTCAACCGTCATCCAGGGCTTGTCGAGAAACGTGGAGACCACCGGCCCGCCGGAGGAGACCGAGACCGTCGGGGCGGGAATGCCTTCCGCAACCACTCGATTGTCCAAATACTTGATGGGATCGAAGTCCTTGGTGTAGGGAATCACACGCCCGTTCTTGGTGTACGTGGCGTAGGCACCTTCGGTGTTGTTGTTGTCGATGAAACGGGCCAGAAAGATGCCCGTCGCACCATCCAAGCCGGTGTTGCTGCGGACGAAGCCCAGGCCGGCATAGTAGAACATGCCATTGGTGCCGGCGCGCACCACCGGGTCCGCACCGGCCTTGTAGGCCTTCTGGAAAAGCACTGAGTTTCGCCCGGTGACGGAGCGGTCCTGCGGGTAGCCGGGGAGCAAGGTACTAGTCCAGGTAAGGCCGCCATCGCGAGACTTGAAGATGCTGAGCCAGGCGTCGCCGGTGGCTTTGCTGCCCTCGATGCCCGGGACGTCCACCGTCCGGTAGTCGTTTGCGCCAGCCAAAAGGTGGAGCGGATTACGGGTGGAGACAGCGATGGAGGGTTCGTTCTGGCGCTGGAGGAAGGGGTCACCGGTGGGCCAACCGATACCCGACACCATGTTGACGTTCCGCCCCGGAATCTGGGCCAGACCTACCGCCGCCACACTCACCAAACCCAACACTAGCTTGCCAGGATGCATGACTGCTCCTCCGTTTTCTTGTATCCACCGAACTTGGCGAAGATAGCACATCCTCAGGTGTTTCCCTAAGGAATTACGGCCGTCTTAGGTGAGGCCGCCCGCCCGCAAATAAGGCGATCATCCGCTCACACGCCAGTGTCTTGGACACAACGACTAATGGTGCTCTGAGGGCTGGAACCGTTACATAGGTTCTAGTACGGTAGTTTGCATTCGACGAGAAAATGCTTTTCCTGATTCCGACGATAGGCTAGAATCGAGTCTGTCCTTGTGGAGGACGTGTTGGCGCGAGCCAGCCGCCGGAGGAACAGTAGACATGAAAAGACTGTATATAAGTATTATCGCGCTAGCGGCCTGCGCGGCCACGGCCACCGCCGGAGTGCTGATCGGCGGACCGGGTGAGCACAGCCAGGGTAGTTCAGTGCCCTTCGGCAACGACCAGTACCGCGGCTTCCAGCAGCTTTATCGGGCATCCTTGTTCTCTGAGTCCATCAACATCGGTGGCCTGACGTTCTTTAACTCCAACGACTTCAATTCCCCCACGCATGACCCGATGGACCCCAACTACCCGGTGGTGGGCGCCATCCATCAGGCGGAGTATGCGATCCGCCTGGGCACCGTCCCCGCAGGCTTTACGCTGACCGGGGATCTCAATGCCAACCTCATCTCGTCCACGGACCTGACGTACCTGTTCGTGGGGCCGATGGGCGGCAACGTCGACGGCCAGTTCACCCGTGGCGGCAATCAGAAGACCTTTTTCTATGACCCCTCACTCGGCGACTTGATCCTGGATATTCGCAAGACACAGGGTGCCCCGGAGCTGACGATGTTCCTCGACATCAACACCTCCGATGGCGATGACGACGACAACGGTCTTTCGATTGCATTTGTCAATGATCCCTCGCCCAACATCACCGAAGACTGTGCAGGTTGCGTGATGGAGAACTACGGACTGGTGACGCAGTTTGAAGTGGCCGGGTCGACGCAGTACGTGCCGATTCTGCCGGAGATCATGGGCGATGGCTCGTTCTCATTTGAAGAGCAGCCGGGCGGACTGTGGTTCGATCCGCCGGCCGTGGAAGGCTTCTCGTTTACGGGCAACGTGCGTGCCGACCTGACGATGACGCTGTTCTCCGAGATTGAGTTCCCGTTGGGCTTTGCGGCGGACTTTACGCTGCTCGATGCAAATCACAAGTCCTTGGGACAGTTTGCCGGAGGCAGCAAGTACCTGTTCTCCAGCCCCGTTTCGGAGTTCTCGGTGGTCGGTATCACCCCTACGCCCGATTATTCTGACCCCACTGCTTTCCCGCTCTGGATTAACTTCGATCAGCCCACGGGCACATTCATGATGAAGCAGTATGTCGAACCGCCGCCGGTGGATCCCGGCGTGGTTCCGGAGCCGAGCGCCTGGGTGCTGAGCGCGGGCGGACTGTTGAGTCTGGTGGCGATCAGCCGCCGCCGCTTCACGGCGTAGTCCAGTTTCGCGCGGCCTCTGCAGCGGGCTTCTGACAATGTAGTCGTCAGCGACCGGTATTGCGCGACACGGCACGTTCCTGATCGAGCAACGTGCGCTTCCGCTGCACGCCCCAACGGTACCCGGCCATCTCTCCCGTTCCACGGATGACTCGGTGGCAGGGAATCACTAAGGCAACGCGATTAGCGGCACACGCGCGGGCCACGGCACGGGCGGCAGTGGGTTGCCCCAAGGCCTGGGCCACTTCCGCGTAAGACTGCACGCTGCCATAAGGGATGGACTGCAGGTACTGCCAGACCTTCATTTGGAAGGCGGTGGCGCGCAGGTCGAGCGGCAGTTCCAGCCGGGGTTGCTGTCCGCGGACATGCTGCTCCAGCGCGTGCATCCAAGCTGCAAACTGTTCGGGGTAGGGCTCTGCCATCGACTGGAGACGGGCTTGGGGATACTCCCGGCGCAATTGAGCCAGCAGTTCTTCATCCGTATCGGCAAACTGGACAAAGCAGAGCCCCCGGTCCGTGGCGCCGATCATCATCCGGCCCAGCGCGGAATCGACGGCGACATAGGAGATGGGCACCTGCTGGCCACCGGCGCGGTACTCAGCGGGTGTCATCCCGAGGCGCGTGTCCACCTTTTCGTAGACCCGGCTTAACGATCCGAACCCCGCCTCAAAGATCGCATCCGTGACGGAGCGTTGCTGGCGGAGTTCCGTCTTCAAGACATCCAGCCGGCAGGCTTCCGCGAACTGGCGCGGAGTAACGCCCATCACGGCCTTGAAGGTTCGCTGAAAATGGAATCGGCTGAGCGAGGCCTGCTGGGCCATCTCGGCCAGCGTGAGCGGCTCTTGGGCGTGGGCGCGAATATACTCCGATGCTTGCCGGATGCGCGCGGTGTCCGGGTCCTGCCCGATGGCCGCCAAGGGCCGGCAGCGCAGGCAAGGCCGAAATCCAGCCCGGTCGGCGTCCATGGCTTGCTGGAAGAAGCGCACGTTCTTCCGGAGCGGGCGGCGGCAGGCGCAAGATGGGCGGCAATAGACGCCGGTGGTGATGACGCCAAAGAAGAACTTCCCATCAAAGGATTGATCCCGGTTCTCCACGGCCTGCCACAGTTGCTCTGGATCCAACGGTTGAGAGTTCACACTGCTGTTCTTCATGATGCCTCGAATCATGGAACCAGCATGAACCTCTGGCCTCGCCGGTGCCCATCCGTTTGTTGCTCTTTGATTCAGAAGAGTGGCTACGGGTGAGTGAGGCAGCAGCCGTTCTGACGGCTGAAGTCTGAGGGCGAAGTTGGAACTCGGGGCCTTCGCGGAGGACCGGGCCGAGTGCCTCCGGGCAGGGACGAATTTTCACCTCACCAAACCCGTCAGCCGGGTATCGCTACGGCGGGTGATCGAAGAGAGTAGTCAAGCCACCCTGGTTCAGCCGGTGCCAGGGCTTGGGCGCTCATTTCTCTTGCTTGGAAAGCATTCCCTGTTGTATAATTTCACAACATTGCTCTAAGGAGGAGATCTAATGTCAATTAATCGTTTTGCGCCACTGGCCCTGCTATTGTTTTCTGTACCGGTCGGAGCCGCTAACATTTACACCCAAAATTTTGAAGGCGCTGTTGGCACCGAGTGGAGCGGATCCGGTTCCGTGCAGTCCACCGGTGGACTCAGCGGATATGGTTTCGGCACTCAGCACTGGCGGAATGACACTACAGGTTCGACCACGCTGACACTGAGTGGGCTGGCGGCACATTCCCAGGTGACGCTGACTTTCAACTTGGTCCTGTGGGATAGTACCGATCTGCTCGGCGATCGATTCATTGTTCAGGCCGACAGCAACACCCTCTATGACGAGTCTCGGGATTTCGGCAATTACTTTCCGGGCGACAATCTGGGGCGTGGTCCGGGGACTCTGATCACGCCGGCCTTTACGGGTTTTCCGGATCCCAACTTCGGTTACAACAGTTTCTACCGGGACTCTGCACGGACCGTTTCATTCACTTTCGCGCACACTGCATCCACGCTGGCAATTACCTGGCAGTACCCGAACTCTCAGGGTGCATTGGACGAGTCGTTTGGCATCGACAACGTCGTGATCAGTAGCGACGCGAGGCCGGCAACCAGTGTGGTGCCGGAGCCCTCCACGTTGGCGCTCGGCGCCGTGGGACTTGGGCTGTTGGTGTCACGGCTGCGCCGCTAAAGGCGACCAGAGTGAAGGTGAGAAGGGCTGTACCGGACCGGTACAGCCCTTTCTCTTTTGGC
>JBIKMK010000254.1:0-6081 GCA_044359315.1 Bryobacteraceae bacterium
CTGCACGGTCGATTGCGTACCCGGCTCGATCACTTCAATGGCGCGCGTCGCATACGCAAACGTCTTCAGGAAGCCCGTCGTGATGGTGCCCGCATGGAATTCCGGGCTGCGCGCAATAGCACCCAGGTAGTCGAGATTGGTCTCAATGCCCGCGAGCGTGGTTGCGGCCAGCGCCTTTTCGAGCGCCGCGACGGCCTCTTCGCGGTTACTGCCACGCACGATCAGCTTGGCCACCAGCGGGTCATAGTAGGGCGGCACGGTGGTGCCGGATTCCACCCAGGTTTCGACACGCGCGTCGGCGGGCCAGGCCACGTGGCTCAGTTCACCCGAACTGGGCTGGAACTCCTTCAATGGCGATTCAGCGTAAAGGCGAACTTGAATGGAAGCGCCGCACGGAGCCACTTCGCGGATCGGATCCTCGCCTGCCGCCTGCCGCACCATCCACTCGACCAGATCGACGCCGGTCACCTCTTCCGTGACGCCATGCTCCACCTGAAGGCGCGTGTTCACTTCCAGGAAGTAGAACTCACTGCGGTCAGCATCGTAGATGAACTCCACCGTGCCCGCGTTGCGGTAGTTCACCGCTTGGCCCAAGCGCACCGCTGCGGCGAATAGCTGTTGGCGCGTCTCCTCCGAGATGCCCGGCGCGGGCGTCTCCTCAATCACCTTCTGGTTGCGCCGTTGCGTCGAACAGTCACGTTCGCCCAGCGCCACCACGCGGCCCTGGCCATCGCCAAAGATCTGCACCTCAATGTGGCGCGCGTGCTCGACGAAGCGCTCGGCAAAGATGCCGGAATCGGCAAAGCTGGCGCGGCTCAAACGCTCCACCGCCGCGAACGCCTCTTCCAGTTCGCCTGCGTTGCGGCACAAGCGCATGCCGATGCCGCCACCACCGGCGGTGGACTTCAGCATCAGCGGAAACCCGATCGCTTCCGCATCCTGCCACCGCGCCAACAGTCCGGTGCCCGGCAGCAGCGGCACGTTCTGTGAAGCTGCAATCTCCTTGGACCGGTGCTTCAACCCGAACTCGCGCATCTGTTCCGGCGTGGGTCCGATGAAGACAATGCCCGCCGCTTCGCAGGCTTCGGCGAAGGCGGCGTTCTCGCTCAAGAAGCCATAGCCGGGATGGATGGCTTCGGCACCACTGGCTTTGGCCGCGGCCAGCACGGCGTCGACATCGAGATAGCTCCGGACACCGCCCAGAGCGACGGCCTCCGTTGCTTGCGCAACGTGGGCCGAATGCGCATCGGCGTCCGAATAGACGGCGACGCTCGCAATGCCCATCCGGTGCAGGGTACGAATGATGCGGCAGGCGATGGTGCCGCGGTTGGCGATCAGGACTTTCTTAAACACTGCTAGCTACGGCTTCCAGATCAGCAAGCGCACGGGCGTCGGGTTGTACGCATTGCAAGGGTTGTTCAGTTGCGGGCAATTCGAGATCACGACCAGCGTGTCCATCCGGGCTTCCAACTCGACATACTTGCCGGATTCCGAGATGCCGTCTTCAAACGTCAGCTTGCCTTCCGGCGTCACCGGCACGTTCATGAAGAAGTTGACGTTGTGCGTGATGTCACGCTTTTCCAGGCCTTCCTGCTTGCCATAGCGCAGAAACGTCTGGCGGCAGGCGTGCATGTGGCGCTTGCCGATGTCGTAGCGGACCATGTTCGATTCCTGTGAGCAAGCCCCGCCCAGCGTGTCATGCCGGCCGCAGGTGTCGTCAACGATCGTCATCAGCAGGTTGCCGTTTTGGGTCAGCAGATCGGTGCCCTTGGTCAGATAGATATTGCGCTGCGCGCAGATGGTCTCCACCGCCGAGTAGCTGTCCTCATAGTCGTCGGCGTTGTAGAACAACGTGTCGACGGCCTGATTGCCTTCCAGGTCAATGATCCGGAACCGGTGGCCCGCCTTGACGACGCCACTAAAGCCGTCGCCAGCGGGAAGGACGACATCGAGAGAAATGTTGATGGGCGTGCTCATTGTGCGTACCGCTCCGTCAGCGTGAAACCACGCCCATTCTCGGGCCGCGACAGGCGGCAGGGATCGTCCGCCGCGGGCGCGGCCACGCGCTTCACAGTCAGCTTCACCGGCTTCGGCGCATACACGCTGCCCGGCTCCATCGGATGATGATTGGCCGCCAGTACCACCAGCACATCCATCTCCGCCCGCAGTTCCACCGTATCCCCGGCCTTGGAATTGCCCGCGACGTAGTGCATGCCGCCCGCTTCATCCACCTGCACCTTGCTGAACAAATTCAGCGTGGGCGTGATGTCACGCGGACCCATCGAATACTTGGCCAGCTCCAGCAGCAGCCCTTCACGAGCGCTCTGGGTCCAGCCATTGCGATGTTCCTGGTAGCTCTTTTCGCCGTACTTGGCCTTTACCTGGGCGGCCGACAGGGTGCCGCCGATCGGGTCATGCCAGCCCACCGTATCCTGCGTCACCGAACACAGGATGCGGCCCATGTCGGAATAGAGCACAAAGCCTTCGGTGAGCCGCGCGATGTGCTGCGCCTTCAGCGTGTCGGGCATGTTGTAGCGCTCGTCGGTCTGCTTCGAGTTGTAGAACAGAGCACTGACATTCGCCCCGCCCTCAACATCGGTCAGCCGCAACGCCTGGCCCCGTTCCAGCACGTGGGACCAGGTCTGGCCTCCGTGCACGATTTCTTCCCACAGAATCTGATCGGACATTATTGAGTAATTTTCGCAGGATCAAGACGCCATACGTTTTGCTGGCGCAGGTTCGAAAGCCAAACGGAGCCATGCGCGAAAAGAATCGCGTCACCGCCCGGCCCAGCATACTGATGCGTGACTTTGTCGGTCTTGGCATCAATGCGCGAGATCGGGATCTGGAACACGGTGATCCAGACAGAGCCGCCCGCCGCCGAGATCTCGCCGCCACCACCCGGCACGCCCACCGTGATCGTGGCCACTACCTTGCGCGTTTTCGGGTCCACTTTGGACACCGTGCCATCGCCCTGGTTCAGCGTCCAGACGTAGCCTTCGCCAACGGTCAGGAATCGCGGCCCGGGGCCCACTTCGATCTGGTCGGTCACCTTGGCGGTCTTCGGGTCAATCCGCGTCAGCAGCTTGCCTTTGCTCTGCGTTACCCAAACCGCGCCTTCGCCATAATCCACCGTGTGTGAACCAGCCGGCACCGGCACTTCAGCCGTCACGGTATTGGTCTTGGGATCAATGCGCGCCACCTTGTCGCCTTCCGCACCGGTGGCCATCCACACCGCTTCGGGCGAGGCCGTAATGCCACCTTCTGAATCGGCGGGGCCAACTGGGACGGTGGCGATCACCTTGGCTTCTTTTGCATCAACGCGAGACACCGTCTTGTCACCACAGTTGGGGGCCCAGACACTGCCAAAGCCGTAGGCCAAGCCGCTACAGGGCTTCTCGCCCACGGTCACCGTCGCGGTCACCGTGTTGGTCTTGATGTCCAGCTTCGAGATCGAATTCTTGGGCTTGTTCGACACCCACACCGCATCCGGCGTATCGATCAGCCAATCGGGCACTCCGGGCACGGAGAAGACCGCTTCCGGGGTCACCACCGACATCGGCCTCTGCACTTCCTTCACCCCGGGCAACGGCGGACGCTGCGGGCGCTGCTTGGGCGGGGCGGGTGGCGGAGCCGCAGCCGGTGGGGCCTCCTGTCCTAAGGCCAAACCCACACCCATCATCCATGTCATCCAGGCTGATCGCTTCATCCTTCCACTGCCTCCACCAACAAAGATTCCGTCCGCAACTCCGCGCTGGGTTCGGTCAGCATGCTCACCGTGACAAACGCGATCGCGCTCACCACCGGTGGCAGCAACGTATCCAGGCCCGCCCACACCGCCGGTACCGCAAAGTAACAGATCAGACGCGCCAGCGTCCCCATCGCGATGCTCGCAATGGCACCCGCTTGGGTCGCCCGCTTCCAGTAGACCCCAAAGAAGAGCGGGATCACGCAACCCGCAAACACAATGTCAAAAGCCACCACCAGCAAGATGCCCGGCTCTGGCCGCACGTAAGCGATCCAGGCGGCGGCGATCGCCGTCGGTAGCGCCAGCGCTCGCGACAGAAACAGCATCAGGCTATCGGAGACCGGCTTGGTGTTCCAGCGCTGCCATACATTGCGCGCCATCACCACCGCGATCACCAGCATCGCTCCGTTGGCCGTCGACATCGACGCCCCCAGCACGCCCAGAAACACCAGCACGCCCACCCAATAGGGCAAATGGCCACTGGCGAACGCCGGCAGCACCATGCGCGGGTCACCCACATTGCCCACTGCCGAAATGGCCGCCAAGCCAATCAGCGAAGCGCAAGCGCCGATCACCAGCGTCCAGACACCCGCGTAGTAGCAAGCGCGCCGCGCCGTGTCCGGACTCTTGGCGGAAAATACCCGCTCCATAAAGTCCAGCGCCATGGCGTTGCCAAAGGCCAATGAGATCATGTTGGCCCAGTTCGGCAGCCCGCCCCCGGCCAGGGTTGTCAATTGATCCAGGCTCAGCGTCGCGGCCGGTAGCGCCGCCGCGATGTTATCCCAGCCACGGGTGAACAAGATGTACCCGGCCGCGGCCAGAAAGCCGACGATGGCCACATGGATCTGCAGAAAGTCCGTCCAGATGGCCGCATACAAGCCACCGGCGATCGTGTAGAGAAAGATCACGGTAGTGCCCACAATCAGGCACTGGCCGTAGGACCAACCCGTCACCACGGAAAGAATCCACGCCACCGCCGACAGGTTGCCCGCCACCAGCACGATGAAGCAAACAATCGTCAGTAGCGAAGCGAGCAACTCCGCCATCCGTCCATAGCGCCGGTAGAAAAACTCCGGCAGCGTCAGCAAGTTCATCTGGTTCAGTGGCGCTGCAAGAAATCGCCCCACGATAAACAAGCTGGCCGCCAAGCCAATCGGAATCGCGAGTCCGCTCCAAAGGCCTTGCCCAAAAGTAATCGAGGCGTTACCCAAGGTGGCATTGCCATCAATGGCCTGGGCCGCCAGCGCCGTACCCACCACGATGAACGGCATCGCCTTGCCGCAGACGGTGTAGTTCTTGCTGGAACCGCGCACCCGCGTATACGTGTAGAGGCCGATGGCGAGCGAAATCGCCATAAAAATCAACACCGGCCACAACATGGGCGTTGCGTTCACGAAAGCGTACTCCGATCAAGGTTGAAGGCGGCGCGTACAGGGGCCGGAAGGCGGTGGGACGGGGCACTCCGCTGACATAGCGGGCTGAATAGGGATTATAGCCTCTTTCTATTTGACGCCTCCATCGATTTCTTTTATGATTCCCCTAAGCCGTTTCTTCACGTCGAAGGGCGGCTTTCCGTCAACGCCTCGCCTCGCGTTCCTCATCGTCTGAGCCCTTTTCGCCCATTGTTTGGGCGACGCAAACACTTCAGGGGGCTTCGTTTTGAAAAAGATAATCATTGGACTCATGTGCGCCATTCTGCCTTTGGCTGCGCAATCCAGTTCGCTTCAAGGCACCATTACGGACGGCCAGAAGGCCGCCATTGCCGAAAGCATCGTCAGCATCACCAACACTGATACCGCTGCGGCCCGCAAGGCCCTGGCCAGCGCCACGGGTGCGTACTCGTTCGTTCAAGTACCGCCCGGCAACTACAAGCTGGAAGTGCAGAAGCCGGGCTTCCGCACCTACACGACCCAGGTCAGGCTGCAAATCAACACGCCGCTGACACTGGACATCCAGTTGGAAGTGGGCCAGGTATCGGAAACCATCAACGTCACGGAAGAGGCGGCCAGTATCAACACGCAGAACGCCACCATCGGCAACGCGTTCACTGAGACCCAGGTGCGGCAACTCCCTTTGCAGACACGCAACGTGGTGGAACTGCTCAGCCTACAGCCCGGCGTTGCCTCCACCGGTGAAGTGTTGGGCGCCAAGCGCGACCAGAACAACGTCACCCTGGACGGCGTTGACGTCAACGACAACCAGTCCGCCGGCATGACGGCGACCACATCAGCGGGCCTCAATGCCGCCTTGCCGGTGCCGCTCGATAGCGTGCAGGAGTTCCGTGTCACCATCGCCGGCCAGGGCGCCGATCAAGGCCGTTCCGCCGGTGGCCA
>JBIKMK010000255.1:0-6078 GCA_044359315.1 Bryobacteraceae bacterium
CACGCCTTTCTTCGTCAGAATGGCGGCGTTGTAGGGGATGGCGTCAAAGGCTTCAATCTTGTAAGCCCACCAGTCAGAAAACGTCGAAGCGCCCGCACCGTGCGCGGCGATCTCTTTGGCCACCTTGTAGCCTTCCAGCACATGCTGCAGCGTCCGGATCTTGAAGCCATAGTCATCCGCCACGCGGAGCAGCATCAGGATCTCGTCGGCGCGGTAGCTGTGGGCATGCACGAAGCGCTTGCTTTCCAGTACTTCCACCAGCGGCTCCAGCTTCAGGTCCCGGCGCGGCGGAATGGCCACTTCGCCTTTGGCGGTCTTGGCGTTGTATTCCTGCCACTTGGCCTGATAGATCTTGGCGTCGTTGAACGCCTGCCGGATCACGTCCTCCACGCCCATGCGCGTGGCCGGATACCGCAGGCTCCCCGGCGCGCCTTGCAGCGGACCAGAGCCCGCACTGCCGCGGCGCTTCGGATTTTCGCCCAATGCGAACTTGATCGAAGGCTTTGCCCCCTCAAACACCATTTCGCTGGCCGACTTGCCCCACCGCATCTTGATCAGCGTGCACTTGCCGCCGATCGCGTTGGCCGAACCGTGCAGGATGTTCGAACTGGTGACGCCACCCGCCAAACCGCGATAGATGGAAATGTCGGTCGGGTTCAGTACATCTTCAATCCCCACCATCGACGACACCGAGACGCTACCTTCATTGATCGCATCGGCGGCGATGTGAGAGTGGCAATCAATGATGCCGGGCATCAGGTACTGGCCGTTGGCCTCGATCACCTGCGCCCCCGCGGGCACCACCACCTTCTCGCCCATCTCCTTGATCTTGCCGTTCTCGATTACGACGGAGCCCTTAAAGCCCGGCTTGGTCACCGGCAGGATGTTGGCGTTCTGGATCACGATCACTTGCGCGCCCAGCGTGGCGGCCGCCGTCAGTGCGAGGGCGAAGGAATAGCTAACGTTTCTCAAATTGCTAACGAATCTCATTGAGTCACCTCCGGCTTGGCCGCTGCTGCGGGCGGCGGCGGATCATACCGGACACCGTCCACAAAAACATGTTGAATTTGGGGCCGCTCAGCGAACAGGTCCCCTTTGACCACCACCAGATTGGCGATCTTGCCCTTTTCAATGGAGCCGATGCGGTCGGCCACGCCGTAGATCTCGGCGGGCGTCAACGTCAAAGCGCGCAACGCGTCGTCGGTCGAAAGCCCTTTCTGGATGGCCCGGCGAATGTTGCGGGCCACGCTTTCCGATCCATCGGAATAGAGCGCAAACTTCACGCCCGCCTTCGCCAGTGCCGCGGGCGTCGACGGAGCATTCTCGCGCAGTTCCAGATCCTTCATGCTGTCCACTTCATCCGGGTCACGGTCCCGGGGGCCTTCCGGCCACTTCAGGCTCACCAGCGCCGTGCTGCCCGCTTTGGCCAGCACCGGGGCGGCCTTGTAGCCCTCATGCAACCCATAGAACATCGTCTCGACGCCCATCTCCTTGGCGAACCGGATCATGCGGTCGATCTCATAGCCGCGCACCGCCGGCATCAGGAAGCGCTTCGATTCCAGCACGCCTTCGAGCGCGCGATCATAGGCCGGACGCTCCAGCCCCTGCGGAGCCTTCGCGTAAAGCTCCTTGGCCTTCTTGTAGTGGTCAGCGTCGAGGAAGACTTGCCGGATATAGGCCAGCGTTCCCATCAGTGATCCTGGAAAAGCCGTAAAGCCCCCGCGGGCCAGCGTCACAAACTGCCCGGCGTTGTTGTCCAGCACCATGCGGCTGCCATTCTCACCCGCCAGATTGATCACTGCGCCGTGCCCGGTGAAGATGCCGCCAGTGGGGAAACTCACCGCGCTGGTAAAGCCCGAGTTGCGGAGGGCCTCGACGCGCCGCTCATTGGCGCGCACCAGATCCGCCGCGCGCACCCAGGTGCTGGTCAATGGCCGGTCTTCCGGCCCCCGCGCCGGCACGCCGGCTTGATTGGGAGCAGGTAGTGCACCCGCCGCATTCCGCCCACCACCACCAAACGCAGCGGGGCCCGCCGCCGGCGCCGCTTCCGGAATCCCGATGGAGCCCATGGCATCCACCAGACCGGGATAAACCGTCAGGCCCTCACCGTCCACCACCCAGGCATCCGCCGGGGCGGCGACGTTTTCGCCAACTTCTGTAATCAGCCCATTGCGGACCACCACGGTGCCCTTCGCGATCGCCGGTCCACTGACCGTGACGATGCGGGCGTTCCGGATAGCCACAACAGGCGGGGGCGCCTGAGCCAAAATTGGCGTCAAGGCAAGGACGAAAGTCACCAAACCGCGCATAGTACCCAAGATGATCGCAGTATCATGGAAGGTTACACAACTCCCTCATGGCCCAATCTCCTGTCCGCTACACCGATGCCGGTGTGAACATTGACGAAGCCGATCGCGCTGTCAAGCAGATCCGGCAATATGCCCGTGCCACGTTCACGCCGGGCGTGCTTACCGACATTGGCAGCTTCGGCGGCGGCTTCGCCCTGCCCAAGATGCGTCAGCCGGTGCTGGTCTCCTCCGCCGATGGCGTCGGCACCAAGCTGAAGGTGGCCATCGAGGCGCAAAAGCACGACACCATCGGCGAATGCCTGGTAAACCACTGCGTCAACGACATCATGGTGCAGGGTGCCCGGCCCCAGTTCTTTCTCGACTACTTCGCCTGCGGCAAGCTGGACCATCGTGTGGCTGCTCAGGTGATCAAAGGCCTGGCGCGCGGCTGCAAAGCCAATGGCTGCGCCTTGATCGGCGGCGAAACGGCGGAAATGCCGGGCCTCTACGCCGATGGCGATTATGACTTGGCCGGCTTCATCGTCGGCGCCGTCGAACGCAAGAAGATGCTCACCGGAGCCTCCATCAAGGCGGGTGACGTCCTGCTGGGCCTGCCTTCCAGCGGCCTGCACACCAACGGCTATTCCCTCGCCCGCAAGCTGCTGTTTGGGGTTGCCGGCTACAAGATCGACAGCATCATCCCGGAACTGAAGCGCACCGCTGCCGATGAACTTTTGCGCGTCCACCTGAGCTATCTGAAGCCCATCGTCACGCTGATGGAAGCAGGACTCTTGAAAGGCGCAGCCCACATCACCGGCGGTGGCATCACCGACAACACGCCGCGTATTCTGCCCGCTGGCTTGGGCGTCGAGGTACAGGTTGGCTCCTGGCCCGTGTTGCCCATCTTTGAACTGCTGCGGCAGATCGGGCAGACGCCGGATGATGACTGGCGGCGCACCTTCAACTGCGGCATCGGCATGATCCTGGTCGTTGGAGCAAAGCAAAAGGAGGCCGCCGTGGCCGCATTGAAGACGTTGCGCCAGCGCAGCTACGAGATTGGCACCGTCGTGAAGCACTCCACCGGCGACCGCGTGAAGTACACCGCGTGAAGCGCCTCGGCGTTCTCCTCTCCGGTCGCGGGTCCAACTTTGAGGCCATCGCGCGTCAGATCGAAAATGGCCAGCTAGAGGCCGAAATTGCCGTCGTCATCTCCAACCTGGCCGACGCTCCGGGTCTGGCCACGGCGCGGGCCATGGGGCTGACGGCGCTGTGGGTCAGCGGCAAAGGCCTCTCGCAGGACCAGTACGATCAACGCTTGATCGAAGTCCTGCAGCAGCATCAAGTGGACCTCGTCTGCCTGGCGGGCTTCATGCGGCTGCTGGGGCCGGTGATGGTGCAGGCGTTTCCGGAACGCATCCTGAACATCCATCCGTCACTGCTGCCTTCGTTTCCGGGATTGCATGCGCAGCGTCAGGCGCTGGAGCATGGCGTCAAGTTCGCGGGCTGCACCGTGCACTTTGTCGACGAAGGCGTGGATTCCGGCCCCATCATCCGCCAAGCGGCGGTGCCGGTGCGGGATCACGACACGGAAGCCACACTTTCAGCGCGCATCCTGCAGCAAGAGCATCGAATTTACGCCGAGGCGATTGCCCTCGTGCTGAACGAAGAATACCGGATTGAGAATCGGAGGGTGATCGGGTGATGAAGGCATTGCTGGTTGGGTTGAGTCTGGGTGCGGCCCTGTGGGCCGACGTCGTGGTGATGAAGAACGGTGACAAGCTGTCCGGCACCGTCGTCACTACCTCCGACAAGGGCCTGGTGTTCAAGAGTGAGTTTGCCGGCGAAGTGACCATCGCCCTCGATAACGTCGTGTCGATCGAATCCGCTGCCCCCGTGGTGCTGGTCACCAAGGACGGCAAGAAGTTGACCGGCGTCGTCAAGACCGAAGGCGGCGTGGTCCGCGTCGGTGACGCGACGGCCGACCGTCAAGCCTTGGCCGCCATCCGCCCGCCCGCGGCGCAGGAGAAGTTTGAGCTGGAAGAGCGGCGGAAGCTGCAACCCCAGTTCCTGGACCTCTACAGCGGCTTCATCGATTTCGGCCTCGCCAACGCTTCCGGCAACGCCCAAACCAGCACGTATTCCACCACCGGCAACTTGGCGCGCATCACGGCGAAGGATAAGGTCAGCCTGCGCTTCTCGCAGATCTATGCGGCCAACAGCACCGCCGGACCCAAAATCGCCACCGCCCAGGCCATCCGCGGAGGCTGGAGCTATCAGCGCAACGTCGGCCCCAAGCTGTTCCTGCAAACCTTCAACGACTATGAAAACGACAAGTTCCAGTTGCTCGATTTGCGCTTCGTCTTCGGCGGCGGCGTGGGCTACACGGCCATTAAGAGTGACCGCACTCTGCTGACGTTCGGTGGTGGTGGCGCGCTCAACCGTGAATCGTTTGCCCCCAACAGCGTCAACCCCCGGCTGATCGCCTTCAACCGGAGCTCCGGTGAAGCTTACGCCAACCAGGAGTTCAACCATAAACTGAATTCCGTCTTCTCCGTCTTTGAGCGGTTCTCGTTCTTCCCCAACTTGTCCAACTCGGGCGAATACCGCCTCAACTTTGACGCGGGCGGGGTGGCGACGCTTTACAAGTCGTTTGCCCTCCAGGTGGCCTTCAGCAATCGGTTCCTGTCCAACCCGCCCGTGGGCCGCAAACAGAACGACACCCTGTTCACCACGGGCATCCGCTACACCATTCCCACACGGGTGAAGTAGCGCGGCGGCCATGGCCGGGGATGAAATTCAGTCCGTCCGGTGATCTCTGTCATCCTGAAAAGGCCGCATGCATCGCCTGATTGCTTTGACGTGTTGTCTTGCCGTTGCGGCCACTGGCCAGCAATTGATGGTGCCGGGCCGCGCGGAGACGGCCAAGATTGAAGCCGCCTTCAATCAGGCACTGAACGACAACACGGGTGGAGGCTTGGCCTGCAGCATCCTGAAGTTTGAACCACGTCTCAGCTTCGGCTTCCGCTACTGGACCGGGTACGACCTGTTCATGCCGGTCCGCCAGTTCGCCAATACCGATAAGCCACAGGGCTTGATTTCGGTGCTGCGCGTCACTCCTCAGGGTGGCCAAGCCTCCTATTTTTTCCGTCAGGCGACGCTGCCCGCGCTGCCGCAGGATAAACCCCTGCCCAAGAATATGGAGTTCACCGCCGGTGGTGGCTTTTCCCTCGGCGAAGGCCGCTACGATCTGCTGCTCCAGGTGCTCGATCAATCCGGCCGAACCTGCCGCCAGCGCTGGTCGATTGAGGCCAAGAAGGCTGGCGTCCCCCTCCGCATCGAACCCGGCAAAGTGGCCGACAACGGACTGGAACGCTGGTCCGGCATCCCCGCCAAAACCGGCAGCCTGGACAAGGTGACCGTGTTTCTTCATGCCGCCCCGGTCATCCCCCGCCGCGCCACCGTGCGCCTGTCGGCCTTTGACATCACCGTGCTGCTGATGAGCCTGACCAGCCTTCTCGACACCTCACACTTTGCCGAAGCGCGCGTCGTCGCCTACAGCCTGGATAACCGCCAAGTGCTGTTCGAGGAAGAGAACTTTGATGGCCGCGCACTGCGCCGTCTGCTGCGCGTGCTCTCGGATCTCAACCTGGGCACCATCTCCTACCGCACACTGAATGGCGCCGGACCCGCGGAAGTGCTGGAAGATCTCACCCGCCGCGAAAGCGCCCGCCCGGAACCCTCGCAAGCGCTCGTGTTTTTGGGCCCCACATCCCGCTACGACGCCCGGGTC
>JBIKMK010000256.1:0-6077 GCA_044359315.1 Bryobacteraceae bacterium
CCGGCGGAGATGCTGCCGGAGATTCCGGTTGCGCCGGCACCACGAAAGGTCTCTCCGCTGACGATCGCCGAGAGGAGCTTCCGGCTGGCCTATCTCAAGGACGCCGAGCGGTACTACCGGCAATCGCTGGCCACGGAGCCGGACAAGGCCACCGCGCAACTGGGTTTGGCCCGGACGCTGAATCTGCTGGGCCGGAATGCCGAGGCCTATCGTTACTTTGGGCAGGCGCGCCGCCAATCAGCCGAAGCGCGGCAGGCGTGGCGGAATCTGCGGCCCCAGTATGCGCTGTGGCGGCCGACAGTATGGGCGATGCCGATGTTCTCCAGCCGGTGGCGCGGAGCGTTTGCTTATGCCCAGGCCAAGATCGAGTTCCGTGGTCCGGCCCGTATGTCCACCTGGCTGCGGCCCTACGTCAGCCTGCGCGCGGTGGGCGATTCCGGTCGGCGATATGCCCCGGCCCCGCTTTCGGAGCGGAGCTTGGCGCCCGCGCTGGGGCTGGCCACGCGAGCCTGGCAGGGCGTGACGGTCTGGGCGGAGTTCGGCGGGTTTCGGGGGTTTGGGGAAAGCCGACTGCGGAGCGATACGCGCGGAGGCGTCTTCCAGACTCGCCAGTGGGGCGCGAATCTGGGGGCGGAGCGGGGTGGCTGGTTTACGGCGATCACCAACGAAGTCAACTTCGCCAGCCGGTTTGATCACACGTGGCTATTCCGGTCAGAAAACCGGCTGGGCTGGACCTGGGGAGTTTTTCAACTGGGCGGCGTGGCGACCGCGCACACCGGGACCAGGGGCCAGTATTGGTACAACTTTGTCGAGGCCGGGCCCAGCTTGCGGACCCGGTTGCCGGGAATGGTCACTTTGACCGTGGACGCGGTGCGCGGCCACCACATGGTGCAGACGGGGAATCCGGGCGGCGCCGGATATTTCGACCTGAGGATTGGGCTCTGGTATGCGCTCACCCATTAGGCTCGGCCTCGCGCTGTGGTGGTGGACGTTGGGGGCGGCGGAGCCGGAGACGGTGCTCCGGAGCCCGAGTGCCACGGCCTGGACGCGGGTGCTGGATAGCGTCAACCTGACATCCGCGGAGGCGACCTGGTTGACGGGGGCGGCGGCGGGGGTCAGCGCTGGGGCGGAATCCATCACCGTACGCCGCATTGTGGATGCGCGGCGGCCACAGTTGGACATTTACTGGGAGACTCCGGCGGTGGTTCCCCGGTACGAACTGCCCCACGACGCGCGCGTCTTTGCGCGGGAACGATGGAGCGGCGCGCCCGTTCTGGCTGGCTGGGTGCGCGACGGGCACCCAATTCTCTGGACCGCCACGGCGCTCGGGGACCGGGGCTATGAGCGATACCCCTATCTGGTGCAGGCGCTGGCGGACTTGGGCGTGCGCGCGCCGGCCCAGTCGCGCCGTTTGTGGGCGTTTTTCGATTCGTCCTATCGCCTGCGGGCCGATCTCCCGTTGCTGGCCCGCCGCTGGCGGAGCGCCGGTATTGCCGCTATCCATGTGGCCGCCTGGCACTATCATGAGCCCGACGCCACGCGCGATGAATGGTTGCGGCGGCTGATCGCGGTGAGCCACCAGCATGCCATTCAGGTCTACGCGTGGCTGGAACTGCCGCATGTCAGCGAACAGTTCTGGCAGGACAATCCCGGTTGCCGGGAGAAAACGGCCCTGCTGGCCGATGCCCACCTGGACTGGCGCAAGTTGGTCAACCTGCGTAATGCTGCGTGCTCGGCCAAAGTCGCGAAGGGTGTGCGGGGGTTGCTGGGCCGGTTTGACTGGGATGGGGTCAATCTGGGCGAGCTGTATTTCGAATCACTGGAAGGGGCGGCGGGCCCGGCCCGGTTTACGCCCATGAATGACGATGTGCGGCGCGAGTTTCAGGCGCTCTCCGGCACCGACCCGCGCTCGCTGTTTACCTCCGCGCAGCCCGATGCCAAGCTGCTGCGGCAGTTTCTCGACTACCGGGCAGGGTTGACGCACCAGATGCAGGCCCACTGGCTCTCGATCGTCAGGGAGCGGCCGGAACTGGATGTCGTGCTCACCCATGTCGACGACCGGTTTGACACCTCCATGCGCGACGCACTGGGGGCCGATGTCGCGGCGACGCTGCCACTGTTGGGCCAGCAGGACTTCACTTTCCTTGTGGAAGATCCCGCGACGGTGTGGCACCTGGGCCCGCAACGGTATCCGGAAATCGCCCGGCGCTATGAAGCGTTAGCGGAGCAGTTGCAGCCGGGCGGGGCTCCGCCGTGGAAGAGCCGGTTGGGTGTCGACATCAACATCGTTGAACGCTACCAGGACGTCTACCCCACCAAGCAGCAAACCGGTGGGGAGCTGTTCCAACTGGTGCACCTGGCCTCGCGGGCCTTTGCGCGGGTGGCGCTCTACTTTGAGAACTCGATTTTGGCGCCCGATCTGCCATGGCTGGCGGCGGCGTCCGGGGCGCTGGATTACCGCCAGCAGAGCGGCGCGAAGTTGACGGTGGAGACGGCGCGGGAGACCTGGGTTCGCTTCAGCGGTCCCGTGAAGTTGGACGGAGAGGCGTGGCCGGTCACCGATGGGGAGTTCGTCCTGGTGCCCGCCGGGC
This sequence comes from Bryobacteraceae bacterium, assembly GCA_044359315.1. GTDB lineage: Bacteria > Acidobacteriota > Terriglobia > Bryobacterales > Bryobacteraceae > JAPKYZ01. The sequence goes on from JBIKMK010000256.1 coordinate 2,592, forward strand.
GGCACCAATTGGAACCGGGGGAGGAGTTGCCCCTCCGGGTGGTGGACCTCAACGCCACCCTGGAAAGGGCTTCGCTGAAGGACGGGCGAATCGCCTTAACCTATACGTCGCGGGCGCGGGGTACGATCCGGTTAAGCGACGGCCGCGTGGTGCGGCTGGCACCGGGGCACCACACGGTCTACTTTGGAGCGCCTAGTTCGTAGCGACTACTTGGTGACGACTGCGGCCACTTCGTAGTTCAACGCGACTTCGTCGCCGCTCTTGAGCCCGCTGGCCACGGCACCGGTAATCTCATTGCGGTTCGCCAGCTTCACTTCGCGGCGGACAAATTCCTGGCCCTGTTTGACGTAGGCCACCTGCTTGCCATCCTCGGTGCGCAAGGCACCCAGCGGCACCAGCGTGGCGTTGTCTATCTGGTCCACCAGCACGTTCGCACCGGCCGACAGGTCGGGGATCAGCCGGGGATCGCTGCCTTCAATCGCCACCCGGACCGGAATGCTCCGCAGGAAAGCCGTTTGCCGGAAGCCGGCTACGGCGATCGCTCCGATGGAGTAGACCTTGCCCTTCAGGGTCAAGCCCGGGAAGGCGTCCAGCGTGATGTTGGCCGTCTGGCCCAACCGGAACTGGCCGCTTTCGGCCTGGTTGATGGTGGCTTCCACCTGCATGCTCTTGGGGTTGACCACTTTCACGATCAGTTGACCCGGGGTGACGGTGTCGCCGTCGCCGATCTGTTGAAATTCGCCGCCGCGCCAGACGGTTTGCACCACGGCCAGGCCGTCCATGGAGGCGTGGATGGTAAACCGCTCCAGATCCTTCTTGTGGCGATCGCGGTGGCGGGTGTGGCGTTCCCGGGTGTAGTCGAGAATTTTCATCTCGGACGCCTGGGATTGCTGCTTCAGCTTCAGTTCGCTCTGGAGTTCGTTGTAAGCGGCTTCATTTTCTTCCACTTGCAGCTTCAGTAATTCCTGATCGATCCCGGTGCGGACTTCGGCCGCTTTGGCGTCGGCGCGGCTCTTGTCCAACTGCGCCTTGGCCAGCCGGACGTTTTGCAGGAGATTTTCCCATTCCACTTCCTGCTCCGCCTTGCGCTTGCGGATGTCGGCTTCTGCTTGGAGAACGGTGGAGGTGACGTCATCGATGTGGTCGGCCATGGACTGGCCATCAATCTGCACTAAAATATCGCCTTTTTTCACCATCACGCCGGAGGGGGTCAGCTTCTGCAGGATCATCGGCCGGTTGCCTTCCGGGCTGTTCAGTCGCGGCACCGTGATGTTGACGAATTCGCGGGAGGATGTCTGGCCCGAGATGCGAACCACCGTCTCCAAGTTGCCAGCCGTCACCTGAGTAGTCTTTACTGGAACAACCGACGCTTTCTCTTGCGTTGCCGAAGAGTTGGACCACCAAGCAGCGGCTGCCAACCCGACGATGACCAATGACAGTGCTGCCCACAACCAAGTACGCTGGGGCTTCTCGGGAGCGGGAACGGCGGCCGGTTTGGCCTCGGGAGCGGGTGGTATGGGGTTGAGTATCGCCGACATGCTAAGCCTTCCTGTCAGAATACAAGACGGTTATCCAAAGGGAAAGGCGCATTTTTGCTCATGAAAGTTACCAACCACCCGGAAACAGCGGCCGCACCCTGGTTTCACGACCTGGGCCGGCTTTACCGCGAGCAGAAATGGCTGGCTTTGTGGGCTGCATTTTTTGGCTATCTGCTTGATGCCATGGATGTTCTGCTGTACGTCTTTGCCATTCAAACACTGAAAGCCGAGTTTGGCCTCTCGAACGCCGAGGCGGGCTTTGTCAGTTCCGCCACCTTGATCGCCTCCGCATTTGGCGGCATCGCTTCCGGCCTCCTGTGTGATCGCATCGGCCGGCGGCGCACTTTAATTTACTGCATTCTGGTCTATTCGCTCGCCTCCGGCGGCACGGCCTTCTCGCAGGGGCTGTGGGACTTGATCTTCTGGCGGGCGCTGGTGGGGGTGGGCCTGGGGGGCGAATGGTCCGCCGGAGCGGTGATGGTGGCGGAAAGTTGGCCGGCGCACCAGCGGGCGCGGGCGGTCAGCTTTATGCAGTCCGGCTGGGCGATCGGCTACATGTCGGCGGCCGCCGTGGCGGCTACGGTGATGCCGGCCTTTGGCTGGCGGACGATGTTTCTGGTGGGGGTGTTGCCGGCGTTGCTGACCATTGTGATCCGCAGCAAGGTGCAGGAGACGGAGATCTACCGTACGTCCACGCGGCCCACCGGCAGCTTGAAAGACATCTTCTCGGGCGTGTTGCGGCGGCGGACCATTGTGGCTACCGCGGTGGCGACGGCGGTTCTGTTTGCTTATTGGGGCTTGTTCACGTGGCTGCCGGGGTTCCTGTCAGCACCGGTCACGGCGGGCGGCGCGGGATTCAACATCGTCAAGACGTCGGGCTGGATCTTTGCCATGCAGGCCGGGGCTTTCTGCGGCTACCTGAACTTTGGCTGGCTGGCGGACCGGTTCGGGCGGCGGCCGATCTTTGCGGGCTACGTGCTGGTGGCCGCACTGCTGACGCCGATCTATGGCACGCTGCCGCGTTGGGGCGGGGAATGGACCAATACCGGGCTGCTGCTGCTGGGTCCGCTGGTGGGCTTTTTCGGCACCGGCTTCTTCTCTCTGTTCGGGACGATGCTGGCTGAACTCTACCCGACGCATGTCCGAGGCGCGGGGCAGGGGTTTGTCTACAACTTTGGCCGGGGCTTAAGCGCCCTGGCCCCACTGGCCGTGGGCACGGTGGCGGATCACAGCGGCCTGGGCTTGGCGCTGATCATGAACTCGGCCTTCTTCCTTTTGGGTGGCGTGCTGGTTTTCCTGCTGCCCGAGACACGCAACACGGACTTGAGAGCGACCCAATGATTCCACCCCGACGCGCTGTTGCCCTGACCATCGCCGGGTCTGACCCTTCGGGCGGTGCGGGCTTGCAGGCCGACCTTAAGACGTTCCACCAGTTCGGCGTTTATGGCGAAGCGGTGGTGACGCTGATCACGGTTCAGAACACGCGCAGCGTAGACGCGGTGCGGCTGCTGGACCCGGACCTGGTGGGTGCGCAACTGGACGCGGTGCTGCTGGATATCCCGCCCGATGCCGTCAAGACAGGCGCGTTGGGCGATGCGCGGCTGATCGAGTGCGTGGCGTACCGGGCGCTGCCGAATCTGGTGGTGGATCCGGTGATGATCTCCAAACACGGTGCTCCACTGATGGCTCCGGAGGCGCGCGAGATGCTGCTGAAAGTGCTGCTGCCCAAGGCGCGCGTCGTGACGCCAAATGCTCACGAGGCGGAGGCGCTTACCGGCACCGGCGATGCCTGGGAAGCCGCGCGGCGTCTGGCGGGGTGGGGGGCGCGCGCGGTGGTGATCAAGGGCGGCCACCGGACCGATGCGGAGGAGTATCTCTCCACTGACCTGTTGCTGGAGGACGGCATCTTCCACGAATTCGCCGCGCCGCGGATCGCCACCGTCCACAC
>JBIKMK010000257.1:0-6032 GCA_044359315.1 Bryobacteraceae bacterium
GCCCTGGCTGGACAAATACCCTTCCTGATACCAGCGCGTGTAACGTTCCATCTGGTCGCGCGGGTCAAAGCCACGGCATTCGATGAGGCTGTCGGCCAAGCAGAGGGCCATCGAAGTGTCGTCGGTCCACTGCCCCGGCCGGACGCCAAACGCGCCGCCGCCTCGGAAGTCGGTGACCGGATGAAAGTGATCCGGCCGCATAAACTCGATGGGGGCTCCCAGAGCGTCTCCGCAGGCAAGGCCTAGTAGGCTGCCGCGGAATCTTGATCGTCGGTCAATGTTCATGGCGTGGCTCGCGGTCAGCGAGCCTTCTCTTTCCTTACCCCATCCGGTAAGACGGGGCACTTCCTATCATATGAACTTATAGGTGCCCGGCACCGGCAAGGGTGGGACTTCCACCTTGGCGTCGTAGCTCTGGTTCTTCGGCATCAGGTCTAACTTCGAATTCATGATCATGTCCCAGGTCACCTCGACGCCCGAATAGGCGCTCTCCCGGGCCATGATGCAGGTCATGGTGCTTTCGGCCACCGTCATGGCGTGGTTGATGTAGGGGCCATCGCCCCGGATCGACTTCACCATCGCGGTGTGCTCCGTGACGTAGGGGTTCTCGCCTTTGGTCCCCAGGTCGCGGGCGTTGGAGCTTTTCTTTGAGCCCACCACCAGCTCGCTGATGTTCGAATAGAGGCCGCGCGGAAACTGGCGGCAGTAGCTGGACAGGCGAACGCCGTTCGGATACTCAAAGTCGGATGAGATGTGGTCGTAGATGTTGCCGTAAAGCTCCTCTTTGGGCCGCCAGACAGCGCCGCCGGTGGCATTCACTTTCACCGGGTGCGTGCCCATCACCCAGTTGGCCACATCGATGTTGTGCAGATGCTGCTCCACGATCTGGTCGCCGCAGATCCAGACGAAGCTGTACCAGTTGCGGTGTTGCCAGGTCATGTCGCCCCACTTGGGGTCCCGGCCTTTCTGCTGGATCACCGGCGTCCCTACCCAATAGGCGTAAAGCGCGCGGATATCGCCGATCTCGCCCTGGCGAATTTTGTCCACCGTCTCGACGTATTCCCGCTGGTGACGCCGCTGCGCGCCCGACATGACAGTGAGCTTCTTTTCTTCTGACTTCTTCGCCGCCGCCATAAAGCGCCGTACGCCCACCGGATCGGTGCCGAAGGGCTTTTCGCAAAAGACGTGCTTGCCCGCCTCCACCGCCGCCTCAAAGTGCATCGGCCGCCAGCCGGGCGGCGTGCAGAGCATCACAATGTCGACGCCGGAGTTGATCACCTTCTGGTAGGCATCAAAGCCGGTGAAGCGTTTGTCGGGGTCTACTTTCAAGCGGTCCTGGATGCGGGGGTGGCGTTGCGAGTCCTTCAGCCACGCCAGATTCTGCTCCAGCTTGTCCTCAAACAGGTCACCCATGGCGACCAACTCCACGTTCTCGCTACCGGTCATCAGATCGACCACGGCCTGCCGCCCGCGTCCACCCGCACCCACCAGACCCGCCGTCAGTTTCTCTTTGCCCGCGCCGCGTACCAGCTCCGGTTTGAGGATCGTGAACGCTGTCGCCGCACCCGTTAACAATTGTCTTCTTGAGGGACCGCAATCGCTCATCGTGCCAGCATCATACATTAAAGAAGTGGTGATCACGAATTGTGGCCGAAGGTGGGAATGATCCCGCGCACAATCTTGATCACCCAGTAAGGCACAAATGAACCCCAATGACTTCCGGCGCCACGGCCACGAGATGGTGGAGTGGATCGCCAACTATCTGGAAACCGTCCGCGACCGCCGCGTCCTGCCCGACGTGAAGCCCGGCGAAGTGTTTGATCGCCTGCCCGCACACGGCCCCAACACGGCGGAGCCGTTTGAGCAGATCATGCAGGACTTCGAGTCGCAGATCCTCACCGGCTCGACGCTGTGGAACCACCCGCGCTTCTTCAGCTACTTCGCCATCTCCTCCACGCCGCCCTCGATTCTGGCCGAGTTCCTCGCCGCCGCCATCAACCAGAACGGCATCCTCTGGAAGTCCGGCCCAGCGCTCACCGAACTGGAGCAGGTCACCCTCGGCTGGCTGCGCGAATGGCTGGGCCTGCCGCCCGAGTACTTCGGCATCATCTACGACACGGCCTCCGTCTCGACCCTGCACGCCCTGATCGCCGCCCGGCAGTTCGTCGCCCCCGACACCCGCCACCACGGCGCCCGGCACGACCTGGTGGTCTACACCAGCGACCAGGCGCACTCTTCCATCGAGAAAGGCGCTCTCGCGCTCGGCTTTGGCGAGGACAACGTCCGCAAGATCGCCACCGACGAGAACTTCGCCATCCGCCTCGATCTGCTGGAAGCCGCCATCCAGAAAGATCTCACTGAAGGCCGCGTGCCCTGCTGTGTGGTGGCCTGCGTGGGTGCCACACCCACTGCCTCCGTCGACCCGATCGCCCAGGTGATCACGCTCGCCCGCCACTACGGCATGTGGATCCACGTCGATGCCGCCTACGCCGGGCCCGCCGCCATGCTGCCCGAATGCGCGCCGCACTTCGCCGGTTGGGACCATGCCGATTCGATCGTCATGAATCCGCAGAAATGGATGCTCACCAACGTCGACATCAGCGTGCTCTACCTGCGCCACAAGGAAGCGCTCAGCGACGCCATCGGCCTGACACCGGAGTATCTGCGCACCACCGCGGACCCGCGGATGCTGAACTACATGGACTACTCGGTGGCGCTGGGCCGCCGCTTCCGGGCGCTGAAGCTGTGGTTCGTGATGCGCAGCTACGGCCGCGACGGGATCTCGGAAATGCTGCGCCGCCACAACGCCGATGCGCAATGGTTGCGGCAGCAGATCGAGGCCGACCCCCGGTTTGAGATCTCGGCGCCCACGCACTTCTCGCTGGTCTGCTTCCGGTTGAAAGCGGCCAACGAAGTGAATCAGCAATTGCTCGATGCACTCAACCAGTCGGGCTTTGCCTTCATCGCCCACACGGTGCAGAATGGCCAGTACGTGCTCCGCTTCGCCATCGGCAACTACATGACCACCCGCGACGACATCGCCCAAACATGGGCGCGCATCCAGGAACTTTCAGCCCCCCTGGTATGACCTCCCCGCGCCTGGAAATCAGCCTGTGCGGCATCGCGATGAAGAATCCGGTGATGGCCGCCTCCGGCACCTATGGCTACGGCGTTGAGTTTGAATCCGTAGCGGACCTAAACGCTCTGGGCGCTCTCGTCACCAAAGGCCTCTCGCGTGAGCCCATGAAGGGCAACCCCGCGCCGCGCCTCTGGGAGACCGAAGCCGGCATGATGAACTCCATCGGCCTGCAGAACGTCGGCGTCCGAGCCTTTGTAGCCGACAAGCTGCCGCACCTGAAGCAGTGGCAGACGCCAGTCATCGCCAACGTCTTCGGCTACGCGCTCGATGACTATCTCGAAGTGGTTCGTGTCCTGAACGACGCCGAAGGCCTCGCCGCCTACGAGATCAATGCCAGCTGCCCCAACACCAAACACGGCGGCATGGTCTTCTCCGCCGACCCAGTGGAGCTAGCGGGCCTGGTGAGCGCGGTCAAGGCCATCGCCAAGCGCCCCATTTTGATTAAGCTCTCACCCAACGTCACCTCCATCCCGGTGATCGCCCGCGCCGCGGAAGAGGCCGGGGCGGATGCGCTGTCACTGGTGAACACCTTTGTGGCCTTGGCCATCGACCTCGACACCCGCCAGCCGCGCCTAGGGGCCGGCACCGGAGGCCTCTCCGGCCCCGCCATCAAGCCCATCGCCCTGCGGATGGTCTGGGAAGCCTTCCGGTCCGTCAAGATCCCGGTAGTAGGCTTAGGCGGCATCGCCAGCGGCACCGACGCGGCCGAATTTCTGGTGGCCGGCGCCACCGCCGTCGAAGTAGGCACCGCCAGCTTCTGGGACCCCGGCGCCCCCCAACGGATCGCCCAGGAGTTAGACCGCTGGCTAGCCGCCCAAAAGACCACCGTCAGCGCCACCACAGGTACACTGAAGTTTCCAACCCGCTAACCATGCCCAAAACCATCATCGCCACCCCCAACGCCCCTCAAGCCATCGGCCCCTACTCGCAAGCCATCGTCCACAACGGCTTGGTCTTTGTCAGCGGCCAAATCCCCATCGACCCCCAAAGCAACACCATCCCCGCCGGCCAAACCATCGAGCAGCAAACCCGCCGCGTCCTGGACAACCTGAAAGCCATCCTGGAAGCCGCCAGCTCCTCACTCGACAAAGTCCTCAAAACGACTATCTATCTGAAAGACATGGGCACGTTCAACGACGTCAACATGATCTACGGCCAATACTTCACGTCGAACTGGCCCGCCCGCGCCACGGTGGAAGTGGCCCGTCTGCCGAAAGATGTGTTGGTCGAGATTGACGCCATCGCCAGCGTTGACTAGGGCCTGTCCACAACCCGGAGCAGACAGATTGCCGCCTGGGGGCCCATTCTTCGGCTGGACGTTCCCAACCGGTTCGGCCATTACCCTGGTAATCTGAAAACATGATCGTCCAATCGAAACTCACCGCACAGGGCCAGATCTCGGTGCCTGCCGCCATTCGGCAGAAGCTGGGGATTGGGCCGGGGTCCGTGATTGAGTGGGAGGAGCGCGACGGCGAGATTCTAGTCCGGCGGGCGGGGCGGTTTAGTTCGCAGGATATTCACCAAGTCCTGTTTGGCGGGCAGCCTCCGCAGCGGCGCTCGTTGGAGGAGCTGAAGGAAGGGATTGCTGAGGAGATCCGGCGGCGGCATGCGCGCGATTGACACCAATGTCCTGGTAAGGATTCTCACCGGTGACGATCCCGCCCAGTGCGCCGCGGCCAATGCCTTTGTTGCGCCGGGAGCTTGGGTATCGGTGCTGGCACTGGCGGAAGCGATGTGGGTGCTCAGCAGTGTCTATGGCCAACCAGCGGCACAGATCGCGAGAGCGGCCGAGATGCTGCTGGAACACGAATCACTGGTGCTTCAGTTTCCAGAAGCTGTGGCAGCGGCGGCCGAAACTCTGCGCCGCCGTCCTTCATTAGGCTTTTCCGATTGCCTGATGCTCCATCTGGCGCAAGCCGCCGGACATTCGCCGTTGGGGACCTTCGACCGCGCGCTAGCGAGCGAGCCCGGCGCTGTTCGCCTGAGCGGTTAGAGGGCTATTCGCCCTCAACCAGCAGCGCGCCCCAATTGAAGCCCGCCCCGAAGGCGGCAAACACCACCGGCTCACCGGTGACGAAGCCTACTTCACGGGACCATTCCGCTGCCGCGATCAGCATGGAAGCCGACGAGGTGTTGCCGTAGCGGCGGATGTTGGAGTAAAAACGTTCGCTGCTGACGCCGATGGCCTGGGCCACGCGATCGATCAGGTTCTGGTTGGCCTGGTGCATCAGGTAGACCTGCACGGTCTGCGCCAGCACTCCGGCTTGGTCCAACACGTACTGGATGGCCGATGGAATCTTGCGGGAGGCTTGCAGGATGACGCTGCGGCCGTTCATGGCCAGTGGACGATCGAACTCGAGACGCAGATCTTCGGCGTAGCTGCCGTCACTGCCCAGCCAGGAATCGACAATGCGGGCCCGGCCCTTGTCGGCGGAGACCAGACACGCACCAGCGCCATCACCAAACAGGACCGCGACGCCGCGCTCCATGGGCTCTGTCAGCACGACACTGGACATCTTCTCGGAACCGATCACCAGAATGTGGCCAAACTTTTCCGCCAACCGGCTGGCGAGCGACAGCCCGAACAGCGCCCCGGCACTAGCCAGCGGCAGGTCGAGCGCGACGGCGTTCTTGCAGCCCAACGCTTGAGCGGCGGTGGTGGCCGGTCCGGGGAAGCGGCGTTCAGACGAGCCGCTGGCGACGATCACCATGCCGATGTCGGCCGGTGAGACGTCGCTGCGGGACAGGCAATCTTCGGCGGCCCGCGTGGCCATCACGGCGACGGTCTCGTCGGCGGCGGCAAAGCGACGTTCTTCAATGCCGGAGACGTTGCGGATCCAATCGTTGTCGGTGCCCACCTTCTCGCCAATCTCCGCGTTGGTGACCACCCGGG
>JBIKMK010000258.1:0-5997 GCA_044359315.1 Bryobacteraceae bacterium
CCCACTGAAGGAGCGGCTCTCGCTCCACCTGAACCTGGAAGCCTTTAACGTACTGAACCACGTTTCGAACACCGCCGTGAATACCCTCGCCTATGAAGCCAAAGGCGGCGTCCTGCGCCCCATGCCAGGGCTGGGCCAAGGCGTCGAGTCACAAGGCTACCCCGACGGCACCAACGCGCGGCGTCTGCAGATCAGCATGCGGCTGATCTGGTAGCACGCCTCACCAGGAGCGCCCCGCCCGCATCCCCGCCTCATGGCCTACCATCAAAGAAGCAGTGCTGGTCACCATCAACTCTTCGTCTTCTAAGCGCCCGGACTGGTTGCGCGCGCCCGCGCCGGTGGGTGAGAACTACCGCGACCTCAAGGATCTGGTGACGCGGATGAAGTTGCATACCGTCTGCGAAAGTGCGGCCTGCCCCAACATTGGCGATTGCTGGAACCGGCGGACGGCGACGTTTATGATCGCGGGCAACTTCTGCACGCGGCGGTGCGGGTTCTGTGCCGTGCAAAAGGGCGCGCCGCTCGAGGTCGATTGGGATGAGCCGCGCCGGGTGGGTGAGGCGGTGGCGCAGATGGGCTTGAAGTTTGCCGTGGTCACCAGCGTAAACCGGGACGACTTGAAGGACGGTGGAGCCACGCTGTTCGCCATGACCATCCGCGCCATCCGCGAACGCAACCCCGGCTGTGGTGTCGAAGTGTTGGTGCCTGATTTCCAGGGCTCCCGCGAGGCGATGGATATCGTGCAGGACGCTCGGCCGGACATTCTCAATCACAACACCGAGACGGTGCCGCGGCTGTACAAGCAGGTCCGGTTGGGCGCGCGGTATGAGCGGTCACTCGAAATGCTGGCGTACGCCAAGTCGGTCCGGGCGGATGTTCCCACCAAGAGCGGCCTGATGCTGGGACTGGGCGAGACGAATGACGAAGTGCGGTCCGTCATGCGCGATCTGCGCGAGCATCAAGTGGACATCGTGACGCTGGGCCAGTATCTGCGGCCTTCGCCCAAGCACTTGCCGATCATCCGCTACGTGCCGGTGGAGGAGTTCGCGGAACTGAAGGCTTATGGGCAGCAGCTGGGCTTTAAGCACGTCGAAAGCGGCCCGCTGGTGCGCAGTTCGTATCACGCGGACGAGGGCGCCACCGTCGCACAAGATGGCGGCGTCGCGCACGAGGCTGCGCCTCCGGTGGACACTACGTGGACGACCTCCGCGCCCAACTCGCACTGCTGAAGCAGCGCCTGGACCGCCAGCGCTCCGCTCCAGTTGAAGAAGAGTTTATTGAGGACCCGCTGCCGGGCGAAGAAGTGTCGTCTCCGCTGGGCACGCACTGGGAAGCGTTCACCCATTGGGACAATCTGCGCCGTCATGGCTCCTTCGAGATCTCCACGCTGCGCGAAGTGGCGCAGCCCAACTGGGCGTTTTTGGATACCGAGACGACGGGCCTCGCGGGTGGTGCGGGAACGCTCGCGTTTCTGGTGGGCGTGGGACGGTTGACCTCCCGGGGCTTCACCGTCAAGCAGTACTTCTCGCGGGACTTTGATGAAGAGGCGAGCGTGCTGCATACACTCGCAGAAGACTTGCGCGACGTCGAGACGCTCGTCACCTACAACGGCAAGAGCTTCGACGTGCCGTTGCTGGAGACACGTTATACGCTGGCGCGCCAGCGGACGCCGTTTGCCCGTATGGAGCATCTGGATCTGCTTTACGACGCCCGCCGCCGCTGGAAGCTGCGCTATGACAGCTGCCGTCTGGTGGAACTCGAGACACAGGTGTTTGGCCTGGAGCGTCAGGGCGACGTGCCGGGCAGCCTGATCCCGCAGCTCTACTTTGAGTTTCTGCGGACACGGCAGCCCCATCGCCTGGTGCCCGTGTTCCGGCACAACGCGCTCGATATTGTGTCGCTGGCGTGCTTAAGCGTGGTGGTGCCACGCACGGAGTTGACCCATGCGGCGGAGATGGTGGGCATTGCGCGCTGGCTGAAAAAGCAAGGCCAAGCTGCCGAGGCGATCGAGCTGCTGGAGCGGGCGCACTCGCGTCCGGCGGAGTTCATGCATCTGCCCGCGGCGCGGCAGTATGAGGCGCTGGTGGAACTCGCCAAGCACTATGAGCGGACCCGCAAGGAGCCCGCGCGGGCGCTGGAGTTCGCGATTGAAGCGCGCTTGATCAATGGCGGCGACGAAGCGCGACGCCGCGAGGAGCGGCTGCGGCGAAAAGCTACTGCTCCACTTCTACAATCTCCGCGCCCGCCGGCGGAGTGAAGCGGAAGAGTCTGGCATCCACCGGCACATTGCGCCGCTCGGCGCTGAAAGAAAACTCCATCACGGAGGCATCCTGGCCGGTCACCTTCACCTGTGCGATGCGGCCGTCGGGTTCGGCGACGAAGCGAACTTCGCGATAAGGCCCCTTTTCTGATTTAGGGATCGCCACGATCTCATTGCCTTCGGTGCGGACCTCGCGGAAGTCTCGCGCAAAGTTGAGGCGTCCCAGCAGGAAGGCCAGCGGTGCGCGCAGATCGTCCGACTGCTTCACCTTGCTGCGCTCCGCTCGATTGGCGCTGGGGACGTAGAGCCACAGCACCTGGCCATCGGTGACGAAGACCTTGCCGCTCTCATAATCCCACCGCATGCGGCCGGGCTTCAGCAACGTCAGGGAGCCGGTTTCGCGGCGGGCGCGCCCTTGCTGCGCGTAGCTCTGCTCAAACTGCATCTTGAGTGACTGCGAAGCGTTGTAGCGCTGCTCTACCGCCAGCGCCGCCTGCGGCACATCTGCCGCTACCAGAGCGGCCAACACGAGTCCGATCACGGGGCCAACCTTTCGCGCCGCCACACGCCATCCTCCAGGGTGTAGAGCAGTCGGTCATGCAAACGGCTGGGACGGCCTTGCCAAAACTCGATCTCCTGCGGCATCAGCCGGTAACCACCCCAGTAGTCAGGTAGCGGAATTTCGCCTTCCTCGAAGCGGGCAGCCATGTCCCGATACTGCTGCTCGATCGAGGCTCGATCAGCAACGGCCGTCGATTGCCGGGAGGCCCAGGCACCAATCTGGCTGCCACGCGGGCGCGAATGAAAATAGTCGTCGCTTTCCATGCGGGAGACGCGCTCCACCGGTCCGCTGACGCGCACTTGCCGTTCCAGTTCGCGCCAATGGAAGCAGAGCGCGGCGTGCGGATTCACGTCCAAGTCCTGCGCTTTGCGGCTCTCATAGTTGGTGAAGAAGACAAATCCCGTGTCGACGCCCTTTAGCAGCAGGGTGCGGACACTGGGCAGACCTTCCGCGTTGGCCGTGGCCACCGACATCGCGTTCACGTCACGAATACCGGCGCGTTCGGCGTCGGTGAACCAGCGGTGGAACTGCTCGATCGGGTCTGGGCTCGAGTCCTGCTCCAGCAGTCCGCCGTAGGTGTAGTCTTCCCGTAGTTGGGCAAAGGCGTCCATAGCTCTATTGTGGGCTCGATGAGGGCTCAAGTGCACTGGAGGAGGGTTGCGGCAGGACGATGTAGCCGGTCGCCTCATCGCCCAATACCTGATTCTGCTCGCTGCCGTAGCGCCACCAGTGCCAGCCGACGTAGGCGGAAACGATCGCGTCCATCTGATCTTCCACCGCCTTCAGCGGCTTGCCGGCCGTGGGGATCGTGGGTAGCCGCCACGGATGCAGGCCGCGCAGCAGGCGGCGGTAGCGCTTCATTTCCGGAATGCGGCTTTCGAGCGTACCCTTCTTGTACTTGATGATGCGGTCCAGCTTGAACAGGCGCACCATCGCGCCATGCGGGTGCACTTCGATCTGGTAGCGACCCGGCAATCGTGGCGTAATGGACGCGGCGTGCGAAAAGCCGCGTTCGGAAAGGCTGCGGGAAAGGCTCACCACCCGCGCGGCAAACGGACGCCCCAGGTTCGCCGGATAGCAGCCAGCGTCATAACGGCCCAGATGGACGTGCGCCAGCCGGTCCACGGGACGCATGCCGGTGGCGTTCGGGATCAAAAGCGGCGCATCGACGGCGGCCATGGCGGGGCCCGGGAACTGGTCCAGCCAATCAAGCGTGGACTCCGGTGTGTCGCAGCGGGTGAGCGAGAGCAGGTTCAGCTCTTCATCCAAGGCCGCACAGCCGGAAGGTTGGCTCTGCCAGCCGAAATCGATGCCGAGGAAGGTCACAGTCAGTTTCGAGAAATCAGTTACGGGCGAGTTCGCGCAGCGCTTGCAACCATTCGTCGGGCACGCGCACGTTGCCTTCGTAGCCGGACCCTAGCTTGAGCCGCGGCTTGTTGTCGCCATGGAAGTCGGAGCCGCCGGTCATGGCCAGGCCGAACTCGCGCGCCAGCCGTTGATAGCGAAGCGCTTCTTCCAGCGAATGATCAGAGTGGATCACTTCCAGGCCCGCCAAACCACGGTCGGCACACTGGCGGATGAACTCGGTCTCATTGGCCCCCAGCCGCATCCGGCCCGGGTGGGCGATTACGGGCAGTCCGCCGGCTTCACGCATGCGCGGAATGGCCTCGTCCAGCAGCACGTCCTCCATGGCCACATAGGCCGGTGCGCCTTCGGCCAGATAGCGGTTGAAGGCTTCCTTGATGTCGTGCACGTAGCCCTTGGCGATCATCACGCGCGCAAAATGGACCCGCCCGGTGACGCCGCTTCCCAACGCTTTTGCTTCTTCCAGTGTCACGTCCAGCCGCAAGGCTTGCAGGCGTGCGGCCAGCTTCAGGTTGCGCTGATGCCGGGCCTGATGCTGTTCGGTCAGCCAGTTGGTGAAGCTGGACGTCGGCTGGGTATTAAGAAAATAGCCCAGTAGGTGCACCGGAAAACTGGCCGTCCGTGTCGAGAGCTCGATTCCGCAGACCAGCTCCAGGCCCTGCTCCAGTGCGGCGGGCCGGGCCAGCAGGTAGCCGCCAAAGGTGTCGTGATCGGTGATGGCTAGGGCGCTGAGCCCCGCCGCGCGCGCGGCGGCCACCAACTCCTCAGGAGCAGTGGTTCCGTCTGATTGGTTGGTGTGGGTGTGCAGATCGATCAAAGTGTGAAACCATTCACGGGGCAAAGCAGTCCGCTGCTGGTGGACCCTTGCCCCTTGCCGCCGTGGATCCATCGCCACCGGCGAACTACTATAGTAGCGATGCAACGCAGTCTGGCTGTGCTCTCTTTTCTTCTTCTGGCTTCCTGCATGACACCTCGCGACCCTATTGCCGATTGGCTGCTATTTGAAGACGAATACTTCAATGAACTATTCGCCGCCGCGCCCACGTTTGGCGTCATGAGCGGCTATCACCAGTACGATGCGGAGGTGGAGGACCTCAGCGCTGCCGCCGTGGCCAAGCGAGTGAATGCCTTGAAGGCGCAGGCCACGCGGCTGGCGGCCATCCCCAAGGATCGTCTGGAGCCCGCACAACAGATCGACTACGAATTTCTGGCCGCCCGCATCGATGGTGAACTGCACGACGTGGACGTGATTCGTGCCTGGCGGAACAACCCGATGGGCTACGTCTCCATGCCGGGCTCCGTGGTGGACGTCATCATGAAACGCAACTTTGCGCCCGCCTCAGAGCGTGTGCGCAGTGTGGTGGCACGGTTGCACGGCATCCCGCTGATGGTGGCCGCGATGAAGGCCAACGTCCAGAATCCGGCGCCCGAGCTGACCGATCTGGCCGCCCGGCTGGCCGCTGGCTCAGTGGGCTATTTCCGGAACGACGTCGCCCTCTGGGGCCGCGCCGCGGCCAAGGATGATGCGGTGCTGCTGGGCCAGTTTGAAGCCGCCAATGAAGCCGCGGCCAAAGCGCTGGAAGACGCGGCGGCATGGTTGAAGAACGATCTGCTGAAGCGCTCCAAGGGCGGCTATGCCATTGGCGCGGATGCCTACATCAAGAAGCTGAAGTTTGACGAGATGGTGGACCTGCCGCTCGATCAGGTGCTGGCGATCGGCGAGCGCAATCTCGAAAAAGACTATCAGGCGTTTGTGGAGACGGCTCGGTTGATTGACCCAAAGAAGACGCCCGCGGAAGTGATGGCCTTG
>JBIKMK010000259.1:0-5955 GCA_044359315.1 Bryobacteraceae bacterium
TTGTCCATACGCGCCAGCCAAGGCTGGTGTTAATCGTTTACACGCTGAACGAGCTGCCGCAGCCGCAGGTGGATTTCACTTGCGGATTGCTGAACTTGAAGCCGGAACCTTCAAAGCTCTCGACGTAATCCACTTCGGCGCCGTCCAGGTACAACAGGCTGGCCTGATCGACGTACACCTGCAGCGGACCAAACTTGTACGTTTTGTCCAACATGCCGGGTGCGTTCTCAAAAGCCATGCTGTAGCTAAAGCCCGAGCAGCCGCCGCCCACGACGGCGATCCGCAGACCGGCCGGCTTCGGTTCCTGGCCGTCCATGATCTCCTGCACCTTGCCGACGGCCTTTTCAGTGAGCTGAATCATTTCTCAATACCCTCTCTGGAGACAGACTTGAACTTTGAGTATAACCCACCTGTCCTAGCGCTTTAGAGGGAATCGGTCGGGCCAAAGTCGCAAGAAAATGGTCGTTAGCACCAAAGAGTCCGGTACGAACGTTGCTCCTGAACCTGAGGGCGTTGTTCCCGGGGGCCTGACGCGATAGTCTAAAGGCCATGTTTCCAGCATTAAATGCCACGATCCTGACCGGCCGCGCCGGTTGGCCGGAGATGGCGGAACTGGCTTCCAAGGCCGGCTTTGCGGGCGTCGATATCCAAAGCAAGGCGCTGGAGGCGGGTCCGGCGGCCACCCGCGAACTGCTGGATCGCCTGAAGCTGAAGCCGGCCGTGATGCCGTTTCCGGCGGAGTTCCGCAAGGATGAAGCGACATTTCAAGCCGGGCTGAAAGAACTGGAAGCGATGGCCAAGCTGGGGGCGGCGATCGGCTGCCCGCGGATGGCCACCTGGATTCTGCCGTCCAGTGAGCTGCCGTTTGCTGAGCAGCGGGCGCTCTACGTAAAGCGCATGCGTGCCGCAGCCACTATTCTGGCGGCATCCGGCGTCCGGCTGGGACTCGAGTTTGTCAGCCCCGTCCACTTGCGCAAGCGGTTGCCGCACCCGTTCATCTACGACCTGAAAGGCATGGCCGCGCTGGCCGCCGATTGCGGCCCCAACGTCGGACTATTACTGGATTGCTGGCATTGGCACCACGCCCAGAACACCGTGCAGGATATCGTCCAGGTAGGCGCCAAAATGATCGTCCATGTCCACGTCAACGATGCCGCCCGCAAGGACCCGGAGCAGGTGCTCGACAACGACCGGCTGATGCCTGGCGAAGGCGTGATCGACCTGGCTGGCTTTTTCGGTGCGCTCAAGAAGATCAACTATCCTGATGCCGTGAGTGTGGAAGTGTTTGGACGCGGCTTGAAGGAGATGACGCCATCCGCCGCCGTTCAACTCGCCAGCGATACCACCCGGGCCGTGATGCGCCGGGCGGGCGTGCTGTGATCAGGGGTATGGTAGAAAGACCCTTGTGAGTCTCGAAAAGCTTCTCACCGAACAGACTAATCCTGCCTCGGAACGGATTGACGTCGTCTCCACCGAGGACGCGCTCCGCATCATCAATGAGGAAGACGCCCGCGTCGCCGCCGCCGTGGGGAAGGAACTGCGCCACATTGCCCTGGCCGTTGACGCGATTGTCGAACGCGTGCGTCTGGGCGGGCGGTTGTTCTACATCGGCGCCGGCACCAGTGGACGGCTGGGTGTGCTGGATGCCTCGGAGTGTCCGCCCACGTTCAACGTACCCCCAGGTACGGTCACCGGCATCATCGCGGGCGGGATGGATGCGCTCTGGAAAGCCACCGAAGCCACCGAAGATGATCCGGAAGCCGGGGTGGCGGACCTGATGGCGCATGCCTTCACGGGCAAGGATGTGCTGGTGGGCGTGGCCGCCAGCGGCCGCACACCCTACGTGTTGGGCGCGATCGCCAAGGCCCGCGCATTGGGCGCGGTTACGATCGGCATCAGCTGTACTCCCGATTCCGACCTTTCGCGCGATGTCGGCATTCCCATTGCGCCACTGCCGGGCCCGGAAGTGATCGCCGGGTCGACCCGGATGAAGGCCGGTACGGCCACCAAGCTGGTGCTGAACATGCTCTCCACCGGCGTGATGATCCGGCTCGGCTACGTCTTCGGCAACCTGATGGTGAACGTCCAGCCGAAGAACGCCAAGCTGGTCGACCGGGCCAAGCGCATCATCGCCCAGGCGGTTCACGTTGATGACCAGAAGGCTTCCCGCTTGTTTGATGAAGCCGGGGGCGTGGTGAAAACGGCGATCGTCATGGGTGCTCTAAACGTCCCCCGCGCCGAAGCCGAACGGCGCCTGGAACTGTCGCACGGCCGCATCCGCGAAGCCTTGAAGGACGCGCTGAAGTAGCCGCCCGGGCTGGCGGGCCCCACAAGCCCACCCCTTCCCCATACACAATAGAAAAAGCATGGATAAGTTTCGAATTGCGGGTGGCCGCGCCCTGGCGGGTGAGATTCCGGTGAGCGGAGCGAAAAATGCGGCCCTGCCGGTGTTGGCGGCCTGCCTACTGACGGAAGAGCCCGTCACTCTGCACCGGATCCCGCGCGTGCGCGACATCCGCACCATGGAGTCGTTGCTGCAGTACACCGGCGCGGAAGTGGACGCGGCCGCCGACGGCACGGTGCGCGTGCACGCGGCCAAGATCACCGCCCCGGAAGCTCCGTATGAGGTGGTCAAGACGATGCGCGCTTCGAGCCTGGTGCTAGGGCCTCTGGTGGCCCGCACGGGCCGCGCGCGCGTCTCGCTGCCCGGCGGCTGCAATATTGGCGACCGGCCCATCAACCTTCATCTGGCCGGTCTTGAGCGGTTGGGTGCCGTCATTCATCAGGATCAGGGCTACATTGAAGCGCAAGCCCCGGGCGGCCTGCGCGGGGCGGTGGTGCACTTTGACCGGATCACGGTCACCGGTACGGAAGACCTGATGATGGCCGCCGTGCTGGCGCGCGGCGAAACCGTCTTGACCAACGCGGCCCGTGAACCGGAAGTGGTGGACGTCGCGAACTTGCTGATCAAGATGGGCGCGAAGATTGAGGGCGCCGGCACCTCCACCATCAAGATCTCGGGCGTCGAGCGGTTGTCGGGCACTTCTCACACCATCATCCCGGACCGCATCGAAGCCGGAACATTTCTCATTGCCGCCGCCATGACCCGGGGCGATGTCCTCGTCACCGGCTGTGAGCCGGAACACCTGACCTCGCTGCTGGTGAAAATGCAGCAGGCGGGCGTCGATGTCGGGCCGGAAGGGGCCGGGGCGCTGCGGGTGCGCGTGCCCGGCAGCCTGCGCTCGGTCGATATGAAGACCGAAGAGCATCCCGGCTTTGCCACGGACCTCCAGGCGCAGTTCATGGCGTTGATGACGCAGGCCTCCGGCATCAGCTTCATCACCGAAACCATCTTTGAGAACCGCTTCATGCACGTGCCGGAGCTGCTGCGCATGGGGGCCAACATCCGCGTCGAAGGACGCCAGGCGATTGTGGCCGGACCGGTGAAACTGGCCGGAGCTCCGGTGATGGCCAGCGATCTGCGGGCGTCGGCTTCCCTGGTGCTGGCCGCGCTGGCTGCGCGTGGTGAAACTGTGATTGACCGCGTCTATCACATTGATCGCGGCTATGAGAAGATTGAAGAAAAGCTCCGCCACGCGGGCGCACAGATTGAGCGCGTGGCCTAGCGCCGGACCCAACCGTTCCAGGAGACTCGCATGACCCCTCACAAAGCCCACAACCCCGGATTTTTGGCCTTGGTGAACGACGCCAAAAGCCGCGTTGCCCAGATTGAGATTGACGAGTACAAAGCGCTAGTCGCCTCCGGCCAGCCGCACACGCTCATCGACACCCGCGAAGACCATGAATTCGCGGCGGGTCACGTGGCTGGGGCAGTGCACCTATCCAAGGGCATCATCGAACGCGACATCGAAACGGCGGTGCCGGATCATGGAACGAAGCTGGTGCTCTACTGTGGCGGCGGCTTCCGCAGCGCGCTGTCGGCGGATGCCTTGCAAAAGATGGGCTACACCAACGTGATTTCGCTGGACGGCGGCTGGCGGGCGTTGCAGGCCAGTGGACTGCCGCTCGAATAGGCCACTGCAAAGGCGGTCGCTCTTTTCCTAAGACGGGTAACTCGGTCGTTTTGGAGTTTGGTGACCACCATGGGAATAGCCGCAGATTTTGTCCTGATCGTGCTGGCTGGCTTGGCCGGCGGCATCATGGCGCGCCTGCTGCGCCTGCCGCTGCTGGTGGGCTATGTGGCGGCCGGTATCGTGGTCGGTCCTCACACGGCTGGCCCCACGGTAGTCCAGATTCACGACATCGAGCTTCTGGCCGAGATTGGCGTGGCGCTGCTGCTGTTCTCCATGGGGCTGGAGGTTTCCTTCCGGGATCTACAGCCAGTGCGCCGGATCAGCCTGTTTGGCGGACCGCTGCAAGTGTTGCTCACCGTGGCGGCGGGAGCCGCCGTCTCGAAGGCGCTGTTGGGAATTCCCGTCGCCGAGGCCGTCTGGTTCGGATCCATGGTCAGTGTGTCCAGCACGATGGTGGTGCTGAAGACGCTGACCGCCGGAGGCGTTTCCGCTACGCTGGCTAGCCGGGTGATGATCGGGTTGCTGGTGGTTCAGGATCTGGCCGTGATTCCGATGCTGGTGATCCTGCCGCAACTGGCGAACCTTGATCAGATTGGGCCCGTGTTGCTGCGCTCTCTGGCTGGTGCCGGTGCCTTTCTGGCGGCCGTCTACTTTTTGGGCACGCGGCTACTGCCCAAGGTTCTGAGCCGGATCTTGACCTGGGGCTCGCACGAACTGTTCCTGGTGGCGGTGGTGGCGACGGGAGTGGGCATCGGCTACGCGACTCACGCGGTAGGGCTGTCGTTTGCGCTGGGGGCCTTCGTCGCAGGCATTGTGTTGAGCGAATCAGAGTTCAGCCATCAGGCGCTCAGCGACGTGGTCCCGCTGCGGGACATCTTCGGGCTGATGTTTTTTGTCACGGTGGGTATGTTGCTGGACCCGCGGTATCTGGTGGCCAACGCGGGCCGTATTGTGCTCGCCGTCATCTTGATCTTCTCCGGCAAGGCCTTGATCACCGGTCTGCTGACGCGGGTCTTCGGCTATGTGAATCTGGCGCCGTGGATTGTGGGGCTGGGTTTGGCACAGGTCGGTGAGTTCTCGTTTGTCCTGGTGCGCGAGGGTTCGCGATTGGGGTTCCTGAGCAAGCCCACCTACGACCTGGCGCTCACCTGCACCGTGCTGACAATGGCCTTGTCGCCGCTGGTGGCCAAGTTGGCGCTCCCGTTAGGGCGCCTGTTCCAAGGGTCGGCTCCTGCCTCGATGCCGCCGCTGGTGAACGAAGTTGTCGCCCCGCTGAGCGGACACGTGGTGGTGGCTGGGTATGGTCGCCACGGACGGCTGATCACCAAAGCGCTCAAGGAAGGGGGTGTGCCACTGCTGGTGGTGGAGCTGAATCACTCGTTCTTCTCTGATCTGCAAGCTAGCGGCCATGAGTGTATCTGGGGCGATATCGGGCGCGAGGAGATCCTGCGGGCGGCTCACGTGGGCCAGGCTCAGGCCCTGGTGCTTTCCCTGGCGGACTTGGGTACTGCGAAACTGGTGCTGCGCCAGGTGCGCGCTCTCAACCCCAATATTGCGGTCATCGCGCGTGCCGGCCGGGAAAGCGATGTCGCCGTGCTGCAGCAGTTGGGGGTTGACGTGGCGGTATTGCCCGAGTACGAAGCCAGCATGGAAGTGGTGCGCCAGGTGATGAGCCGTTGCTGCAATCTCCCCAGTCAGGTGTCCGCGGCCGCACAGTTAGCCACCCGGACGCCTAGCTCAAGTGCTGAACCACCTGCCGCCAGCTAGCGCGCCTGCCGGCTGGGCAAGTTGAATGCGTCGCGCCACTGGTTGAGAACGCTGGCCACACCGGCAACCCCTGGCCGTTAGGGTCTCCCCTTGCGGACGAAGTCGGACATCCCGCGACACTACCACAGCAACATCAGGCCCACGGTCCGCCAGA
>JBIKMK010000261.1:0-5946 GCA_044359315.1 Bryobacteraceae bacterium
GCATCTTCATCAACCGCTGCTTTGACGAGCTGAACCTGTCATCCCCCGGCCTGGTGAAAGAAGTGCACCAGGATTACGTCAAGGCGGGCGCGGAAGTACTGGAAACGAATACGTTTGGCGCCAACCGGTTGCGGCTGGGCGCGTTTGGTCAGGCGCACAACTTAAAGGCGATCAACCACGCGGGCGTGAAGTTGGCGCGCGAGGCTGCGGGCGACCGGGCGTTCGTGGCGGGGGCACTGGGTCCGCTGGGGGTGAGGATTGAGCCGCTAGGGCCCACCTCATTCGACGAAGCCTATGCTGCGTTTCTGGAGCAGGCGGAGGCGCTGGTGGAGGCGGGGGTTGACCTGCTGATCCTGGAAACCTTTTGGAATCTGGATGAAGTGCGGCAAGCGGTGCGGGCGTGCCGGGCGGCGGCCGGGCCGGAGATGGTGATCATCGCGCACGTGACGGTGAATGACGACGGCACGATGAGCGGCGCGCCGATCGAGGTATTCACGAGGGCGCTGGATGAACTGCCGGTGGACGCGATCGGGCTGAACTGTTCGACCGGGCCGAAGCCGATGCTGGAAACCATCGAGCAGATGGCGCACTTTACGAACAAGCCGTTGAGCGCCATGCCCAATGCCGGTCTGCCCGTGATGGTGGAAGGCCGGCACATGTACATGAGTTCGCCCGAGTACATGGCGCAGTACGCGCGGCGGTTCCTGCAGGCGGGCGTGAAGATGATCGGCGGCTGCTGCGGGACGACGCCCGCGCATATCAAGGAGATCCGCAGCGAAGTCCGTTCGATGCAGCCGATGACGAAGCAACTGAGCGTCACGGTGGAGGCTCCGCAGGCGCGCGCCAAGGCGATGCCGAAGGTGGAGATGGCGGACAAGAGCGCCTTGGGCCGGAAGCTGGCCGACGGCAAGTTTGTCGCCTTTGTCGAGATACTGCCGCCTCGGGGCGTGGATCCGACCAAGGAAGTGGAAGGCGCCAAGCTTTGCGCGGATGCGGGCATCGACTGCATCAACGTGCCGGATGGGCCACGCGCTTCGGCCCGGTTGTCGGCGCAGATCACCTGCATGGAGATCCAGAAGCGGGCCGGGATTGAGGCGGTGCTGCACTTCTGCTGCCGGGATCGCAACATTCTGGGTATCCAGAGCGAACTGCTGGGCGCACATACACTGGGGGTCCGCAATCTGATCTGCATCACGGGCGACCCGCCGCGCATGGGCACTTACCCTGACGCGACGGCGGTGTTCGATGTCGACGCGATTGGTCTGGTGAACATTGTCAACAACCTGAACCATGGGTTGGACATTGGCGGCAACCCGATGGGTTCGCAGACGGCGCTGCTGATCGGCGTCGGAGCCAATCCCGGCGCGCCGAATATCGATGAAGAGCATCGCCGGTTCGAATGGAAGATGCAGGCGGGCGCGGAGTATGTGGTCACGCAGCCGGTGTTTGACTTGCAGATGCTGGAAGCGTTCATGAAACGTGTGGAGCGCTTCAAGGTGCCGGTGATCGCGGGAATCTGGCCGCTGACCAGTTATCGCAATGCAGAGTTCATGGTGAATGAGCTGCGGGTGCCGGTGCCGGAGCACTATATGGAGCGCATGCGGCTGGCCGACACGGCGGAGAAGGCTCGCGCTGAAGGGGTGGCCATTGCGCAGGAGATGGTGGAACAGTGCCGTCCGCTGGTGCAGGGCGTACAATTGAGCGCACCGTTCGGCCGCTATTCAATGGCCATTGAGGTGGCTTCCGCCATCGGGCCGCGGTAGAGGCGGCCGGAAGCGTCAAGATAGAGGGTTTAATTTCTCGCCGTGGCTACTGACTTAATCGAGATCGACCAGGAACAACCGCAAACAAGCGCCATTGAGCGCGCGGCGGCGGAGATTCGCCAAGGTAAGGTGGTGGCGATCCCGACGGACGCGCTGTATGTGTTGGTGGCGGATCCGTTTAATCTGGCGGCGGTGGGCCGGGTTTTCGCCGCCAAGGGGCGCGAAACGCAACGGTCACTGCCGCTGTTTGTGAGCGATCTGCTGATGGCCGAAGAGATGGTCTCCGAGATGACCAGCCGGTTCCAGTTGCTGGCGCGGCGGTTTTGGCCCGGCCCTTTGACAATCATTACCTCCGCGGCGCCCAATATTCCGCTGAAGGTGACGGGACACACCGGACGGCTGGCGCTGCGGCAATCGCGGTCACCCGTGGTGAAGGCACTGATCGATTGGTTGGCGCAGCCGCTGATCGCCACGTCGGCCAATCTTTCCGGCCAGCCCACCTGCCGCAGTGGGATCGATGTCTTCGGCATGATGGATGGCACGGTGGACTTGGTGCTGGATGGCGGCCTCTGCATGGGCCCCGGCTCCACCACAATTGACATCACGGAGCCGTACTGGCGCGTGATCAAGGAAGGCGCGATCGAAGAAAAAGAGATCGCCGAAGTACTGAAGACACCCTAGTCCCACTGCGGGAAGCCCTGTAGTTTCCCCCTGGTTTTGAGGCGGACACTTCAGCCTCTGTTAGCGCCCACGTAAAGTTAGTCACCCAGCGGCTCACTCTGTTTCTTGACAGTAACACTAAATTTCCGGCCTTTCATTCTCACTTTCACTTCACCCAGCCGATAACATCCGCATCGGCGCGGGGTGATGCAGTTTGTGGCGGAGCCCCCGCCTCGATAACTTTGTGAGTCATTGAAAGAACGTGAAATGAAACTTTTCCTCCTCTCCGTATTCCTGACTGCCTGCGCGTTGCAGGCGGAGGATCTGATTGTCATTGCTCATCCGGGAGTTAAGGCTTCGGAGATTTCGGCAGATGATATCAAGCTAGTTTTCCTGGGCTCCAAGACCGCTTTGTCCGATGGGTCACCGGTGACGCCGGTGCTGGCCAAGGATGGGGCGGTTCACGAGGCCTTCCTGAAATCCTATGTCGGCAAAAGCGACGCGGCCTTGCGGAATCACTATAAGTCCCTGGTTTTCACCGGCAAGGGATCCATGCCTAAGACGCTTGATTCGGATGCGGCGATTGCCGCCTACGTGGCAAGCAACAAGGGCGCGATCGGCTATGTGGCGGCCAGCGCCAGCACGGGCGGAGCCAAGAAACTCGGCATCAAGTAGCGAACACTCCAACGAATCAGAGAGCAATTAAACAAGGGTGTATATGTATAACACCTTTTGGCGGACCGCACTGGCCGCAACACTTCTCAGTGGATCGATTTGGGCGCAAGTGAATGTCCTGGGCAAGGACGTTCAGATCCACGGATTCTTTCAACAAGGATTCGCCTATTCGAGCGGGAATAACTTCCTGACGATGCGCACGCGCGGCGGCAGCTGGGCGATGACGGACGGAGGGATCAACGTGGCCACGCGGCTGACGTCCCGGCTGCGCGTCGGAGCGCAGGCCTATAGCCGCAACATCGGCGACTTAGGCAATGGCCAGGTGCAGATCGACTGGGCGTACGCGGACTATAAGTTCAGCGACATGTTCGGTGTGCGGGCGGGCAAGGTGAAAACCGCGCTGGGCCTGTTCAATGACACGCAGGACATGGAGTTTCTTTATCCGTTCGCGCTGCTGCCGCAGTCGGTTTACCCGAGCGATCTGCGGGCCAACACGATCGCTCATGTGGGCGGTGATATCTATGGATCGTTCGGCCTGAAGAAGGCGGGGCGGGTGAGCTACGTGCTTTGGGCCGGTCGCTTACCCGAGGACCGGCGGGGCGGGTACTTCTATGGCTCGCGTGACGCGGGTTCTCCGCTGACCAACTTCGCTCAGTCCGCCAAGGGTGCGGATGTGAAATGGGCGACGCCGTTGACCGGCCTGACGTTGGGTTATTCCTACTTCGACACGCTGCGCTACGCTAACGCCCGTTTGCTGACGTTCCGGGGACGCCCGATTCCTGGTGGTCTTCCCTATCGCACTGACCAGGACAACACGATTAACGCCTTCTCGGCGGACTATCAGCGGGGTGGACTTCGCCTGTCCGCCGAGTTCTGGCGCAATGATGGCTTCGGCCGGTTCAGCGGGGCACCGATTCCCGGCAGTGTACAGATTCCGCAATCCTGGTACGTGATGGGGTCCTACCGGTTCAACAAGCGGCTGGAGGTGGGTTCCTACTACACGGACTTCATCAACAACCGGACGCGCGATTTCACGCCGGATGTCGGCATTCGGGGCCCGGTGGTGTCAACGCGCTTCGACCTGACGTCGCACTGGCATGTGAAGTTGGAGGGCCACTTCCTGGAAGGCATTGGGGGCAACTTCTCGTTCCGCGGCTTCTACCCGAGCACAAATCCGCAGGGGCTTCAAGCCCGCACGAACATGTTCGTGATGCGGACGGGCTGGGTGTTTTAGCCCCACCGTCGGCCCCTCAGCACAACTCTCGATCCGGACAGCCTCATGTGCAAGCGTGGGGCTGTCGCACGTCTGGAGGGACGCTCCCTGGGCCCGGCCTCACTTGGCAAAAGAACGGTGATACGATACCCGCAACGCTCCAGGGAGAGTGCAATCTATGAAACATATCCTCCGATCTTTGTTGATTGGCGCAGTTCTTGCTGCCGCCACGTTTGCTCAAACCGCCGCCACGTTGAGTGGCACCACAACTGATAAATCCGGTGCCGTCGTCCCCGCCACGAAGCTGACCGTGGTCAACCAGGACACGCAGCTGACCCGTGAGGCCGTCTCCGGTGAGGATGGCACGTTTAATGTGCCGCTGCTGCCGCCGGGCCGCTACAACATTCGCGTCGAGAAGACCGGTTTTAAGCCGATCAATCAGCAGAACGTCACGCTGGAAGTGAACCAGGTGGCGCGCCTGGATTTCGCGCTGGAAGTCGGCAACGTCACCGAAACGATTGAGATCAAAGACACGCCGGCATTGCTCGATAGCGACACATCGTCAATCGGCCAGGTGATCGAGAACCGTCAGATCACGGAATTGCCACTGAATGGCCGCAACTTTGTGCAGTTGGCGACGTTGTCGCCGGGTGTTTCGGGCGTGGGCTATAACGCCACCGGTACGATCATGTCCGGCTCACGGCCGGATGATTCGCGACCGGGCTCGGAACTGTTTGCCAATGGCAACCGCGAAGGGTCGAACAACTTCTTGCTGGATGGCATCGACAACAACGACCGGCTGACGCTGTCGATCACGCTGCGGCCATCGGTCGAAGGCGTGCAGGAGTTCAAGATCCAGACGAGCATGTTCTCGGCCGAACAGGGCCGGTCGCCGGGCGCTACGGTGAACGTGATCTCAAAGTCGGGCACCAATCAGTTGCACGGTTCGGCTTATAACTTCCTGCGCAATTCGAACCTGGATGCGCGCGACTACTTCGCGCCCGCGGGCCAGGCCAAGCCGGCATTCCGGCAGAACCAGTTCGGCGCCAGCCTGGGTGGCCCGGCCATCAAGAACAAGCTGTTCTACTTTGGCAACTACGAAGGCTACCGGCGCCGCCGGACGGATGCGCAATTGGTGTCGGTGCCGACCGCCGCGATGAAGCAAGGTGACTTCGCGGGCGTCCGCGACATTTTTGACCCTTTCAGCGTGCGTCCGCAAGCGGGCACCACGTCCGGCCAAGTGCGCGACATCTTCCCCAACCGCCGCATTCCGGCTTCGCGCTTTGATTCGGTGATGGGGCGCGTCATCCAGGCTTACCCGGATCCGACCCGGGGCGGGCTGGCCAACAACTTCACGGCGCTGCTGCCGCGCAGCATGGACTGGAACCAGGGCGATGGCCGCGTGGACTACAACATGTCCTCGCGCGATCTGCTCTTCTTCCGTTATTCGCGGCAGGATACGCTGGACACGCGGCCCTCCACCTTCCCCAACGCCCGGATCCCGGGTCTGGATGGCAATGTCGGTTTGGGCAACGAGGATACGTTTGCGGGGCAGTCGTTCCTGAAGGCGTATCACACGGTGGCTGCCTGGACCCGCTCTATCACACCGACGTTTGTGATGGATGCGCGCATGGG
>JBIKMK010000262.1:0-5938 GCA_044359315.1 Bryobacteraceae bacterium
CATCCAGCGCCCCCACGTAGACCATCGTCATGAACGGAAACGGCCGGTTGGCGATGTAGACGCCGTCCGGCACCTTCAGCCGTTCCGGATGCGTGGCGGCGATGCGCGTCGCGGACTCCAGAAAGTGGGCCTCATCGTACTCCATGCCCAGGTTCGAGATCCAGGGCAGGCACGCCGCTGCCATCAGCAGGCACGCCACCAACAGAAAGAACCATTCGCCGCGGCGCAAATCCCTCACTTCAGAATCAACTCCGCCGCCGCCGAGACCTTGCCGTCGCGATTGCGGACGGTGATCTTCAGCCGGCCGGGCTTCTGGATAAACTTATCCGGCACCAACGCACTCAACTGCTCGGAGCCGCCAAAGGCGGTCACGGTCGGTTCGCCATTGATCTCCACCACCGGATCGGGCAGGAAGTTCTGCCCCGTGATTCCCAACGCTGAGGCTCCATTGGGTTGTTTATTGAACGCTGGCCCGGCGGCGTACTCCGCCGGATACAGTTTCCCGATCTCCGGTGCCGGGCCCGTGTTGGACAACACCCAGAACGGCAAGCTATTCGAAAGCTGCCCCTCCGGCGTCTCCACCGACACGGGAAACTGCCCCGGCTCCTTGATCAATTCCGCCGGGACGTAAGCACTTAACTGCGTGCCGTCGCCGCCACTGGTATCCAGCACGTGGCCATTCAGCCGGATGCGTGACTTGGGCGACAAGTTGGTGCCCCGCACAATCAAGGCGGACCGTCCGTCCGGCTGCACCTGAAACGTCAAGCCCGCCCCCACTCGCGGTGGCAGCACCTGGTCCAGATGTGGCTCCGCCGGCAGCCGGGACCGTTCGCGCGAACCCACGCAAGCCGCCAAGCTCAGCGCCATCAAGGCCAGTAATGCTTTCGTAAGAAGTGGTTTAGTCAAAACGGAATACCGAGTATCGTTCATCATCGTAGATCAGCGTGAGCCCTGCCGGAACCGGCCCGAAGCGCTTCACCAGGGCCGTTGCGCCGAACGGCTCGCCATAGATCCGGCCATTGTAGGCGGCCCGGTCGCGATCAATCAGGATATAGCGCACACCCCACTCCCGCAGCCGGTCCAGCGATGTGGCCGCACCAAAACTATGGGTGCCAAACCAGTCCCCTTCCGCACGGGTCCGCACATAATACCGGGCATCTTCGGCGAACCATAGGTAGGTCAACTCCGACGGCCGGGCCACGCGGTTGATCTCGATCACCGCGCTGGCGTAGGGCAGGGTCTGACGCAGGTACTCCGTCTTCTGGCCAAAGGTGACCGGCGGCAGCGCGTGAAAGCGAACCGTGGCCAACGTACTGAGTCCGGCAAAGGCGGCCCACGCCGTCAACAAGACTGGCACCACCCGTCCGGCCAAGCCACCGGGTGCCGCCCCCAAGCCCATGGCCAGTAGCGGCAGCACCGGCACCAGATAGCGCCCCACCTGGCCCGTTGTATACCAAAACACCAGATAGACCGCCGAAGACATCAGCGGCAGCCAGCGGGGCCACCCCACCACCAGCAGCAGCGGCACCAGCAGTAGCGCCGGTCCAAAGACAAAGGCATCGGTGAAGACGAACGGCGAATGCGTCAACAGATCCCACGGCAACCGGAGGAAATGCCATACGTCATGCCCCACGCCATAACGGGCGCTCACCTCAAACAGGTAGGCCGATTCGCTGCGGCCATCGGCACTCAGGAACGGATAGACCGGGCTTCCCGTCGCCATTGCGGAGCGGACCCACCAGCCCAGGTTGACCAGCGCCGCCGCTGCCGCCATCTCGACCACCGGCCGCACGCGCCGCCGCAGCAGCAGGTAGATCAACCCCACCAGGCCCGCCATCAGCAAGCCCTGCATCTTTGAAGCGGCGGTAAAGCCCAGCGCCAGCCCCGCCACCCACGGCGGCACGCCCCGCCATTCCAGCAGCGCCACCGCGACGGCCAGCCACGCCGTCAACGCCAGATCGGCATACTCGATCTTCGCCAGATGCCAAAACAAAGGCGACCCGGCCAGCACCAGCAACGCCACCGAGGCGCGCGTCCGGTTGTCGCCACCCCTCCGCCGCGCCATTTGCATCACGGCCAGCAGGATCATCGCCACCCACTCCAGGTTCACCAGCTTGGTCAGCGAATCCTCGCCCCCCAGCATCTGCTGGCGCGCATACAGCAACACGCCCAGTTGCGGGTGGGAATTGAAGCGGACGCCCGCATCGAACGAAACTCGCCCGGCGTCCTGATACTGCCGGGCCGCCACCATGTGGTACATCGTGGCGTCATACTCCACCACCGGCAGAAACAAATCCGGCAGCGACACCAGCACCACCGGCACCAAAGCCCAGGCCACCCAGCCGCGCGGGCGCAATGCGCTCCACCAGCCAAAGACTTGCCACCGCCCGGCGCTTGAGCGGAGCAGCGGCAGCCCCAGCAGCCCCGGCAGCAGCCCCACCCAGCCGTGCGGATAGAAGAACAGGGCCGTCCCGGAGAGCCCCATGCCAATGGCCAGCATGGCCGCCCCGCGTAACCGTGCCGGCAATCGCACCCGCGCCCAGTGGAGCACCGCCGCACCCGCCAGCAGATCCGCCAAGGCAACCACCAACGCCAGGGTCAGGCCCTGCAATAGCCAGCGGATCAGCAGCAGCGGGGATTCAGGCGGAAGTGTGTCTCGAAGCTGGAGCCAACCGTCCAGCCACCAATCCGGAAACACAGCGGTCTAGACGCTCCGCGCCGCGCGGGCATTCCCGGCATTGAGAGTGCGCACCAGTTGCGGCCGTTCCATGGCGCCCCAGCGGTAACGCAGCAACGTCCAGAGCGCCTCCACACCATCCTGCCAGCGGATCTTCTTGCCTTCCAGCACGCCGCGCGCGTTGTAGCTGATTGGCACTTCGTGGATGACATGCCCCAACCGGCGCACTTTGGCAGTCACTTCCGGGCAGAACTCAAACCGGATGCACCGCAAGCGCATACTGGCCAGCACGTCCGCGCGGAAGGCCTTATAGGCCGTGGCTTCATCGGTAATCTGCGCTCCATAGAGCAGGTTGGTGGTTCCGGTCAGAATCTTGTTGGCCAGCCAGTTGGCAAACTTCATGCCCTTCGGGCGGCCCTGGAAGCGCGATCCGTAAACCACCGTCGCCGCGCCAATGGCCAGCGGCGTCAACACCCGCACCCAGTCGTTGGGGTCGTATTCTAGGTCCCCATCCTGCACCAGGATAAAGTCGCCCGTGGCGTTGGCAATGCCGATCCGCAACGCCGCGCCCTTACCAAAGTTCACCTGCGAATGGTGCACGACAACCAGCGGCGTCCCGTGATACTGCTTCAACAGCTCCGTCGTGCCGTCCGTGGAGCCATCGTCGACCACAATGATTTCGCGCTCCATCCCCTCGGGCAGCGGCGCCTGCAAGACGCGCTCCATCACCTGATCGAGCACATTGATCTCGTTGTACACCGGAATGATGATGGAGACCTTCATCGGCTTACACTTTTTCGAGAACCGCAAAAATTGATTGGCCCACCGGCGGCTCCACCCAGCCTTCCAGCGTCGACATCACCGGCACAATCACGCCGTCAAACAGTGCAATCTGGCCTTCGCTCTGCTCTTCGCGCTTCAGCACCTTGGCGTTCACCCACCAGCCGAAAAAGCCCACCAGGTTCATGAACTTCAGCGTGTGCGCCCGCAACCCGGCCTGCTCCGCCGTGGCCCGCAACGACGCCTTGGTGTAGCGCCGGTAATGGCCCAGGTTGGCGTCGATCGGGCCGTAGAGCGCCTTAAAGGCCGGCACCAGTAGCACCACCCGCCCGCCCGTGGGCAGCACGTCGGCAAACCGCTTCAGCGTCGCCAAGTCGTCCGAGATGTGTTCCAGCACGTTCAGGCAGGCAATGGAATCCGGCCGGTGCTGCTTCAGTTCCAGAAACTCGGGGGCCAGTGCGTCCAGCACCCGGGACTGCACGTTCGGCCGTTCACGGAAGCGTTGCTGGTGTAACTCGATGCAGGCGGCGTCAATATCAATGCCGACCACCAGTTCACGCTCCACCAGTGACTGGGTAAAGTTGCCCAGTCCACAGCCGACCTCCAGCACGCGCCGGCCCAGCGCTTCAGCCGAAATGCGCGACTGCCACTCAAAGTAGCGGACCGCTTTCGACATGCGCTGCTGATCAGCAACGGTATATTCGCTGGTGGTAGAAACCTGCAACCCTCTATGATACCCAAGTAGTGGAATCTCCTTTGTCCGGCGACAGCCCCCTCCGACAACAACTTCAGCGCCTCTGGCTGCGCTACTGGTGGGCGGTGCCGTTTCTGGCCAGCCTGGCTTTCTACTGGCGGACCCTGGGCACCTGGTTCCGCGCGGACGACTTCGCCTGGTTGGGGTTACGGCTCTCGGTGCATCAGCCGTCTGACCTGTGGACGGTGCTGTTTGCGCCCATGGCCCAGGGCACCGTCCGATTCTTGAGCGAACGGGCCTTCTTCCTCACCCTGGAATCGCTGTTCGGCCTGGAGGCGCTGCCTTTCCGCGTGGTCATCGTCGGCGCGCAGTGCATCAGTTGCGTCCTGCTGGCGCTGGTGACCCGCAAGCTCACTGGCTCGAAGGTCGCCGGGGTGCTGGCGGCGCTGTTCTGGACCGTCTCGGTTGGCCTCTCGGCCGCGATGGGCTGGATGAGTTCCGGCAACCAGATCTTTTGCGCCGCGGCTATTCTGGGCACACTGTGGCTATTCCTGGACCGCCGGATGGTGGCCTGCTGGGTGGTGTTTCTGTTGGGTTTTGGGACGCTCGAATCGATGGTGGTGTTTCCAGCCCTGGCACTGGCCTGGGCGCTGCTCTATGACCGGACCCGCTGGCGGCCGGCAGCGGCGCTGACAGTGCCGTCCCTGGTGTTTCTGGTGCTGCACTTCGCCGTCATCCCCAAGGCCGCCACGGACCCGGCCTATCTCCTCCACCTCGATCCGCGCAGCCTCGCGGCAACGCTCGGCACCTACCTGGTTTGGGCCTTCCCGGTGTCAGCCGTCGCCGGATTGGCGCTCGTCTGGTTGCGCAATCGCCCGGCCCTGTTCGGTGCCCTCTGGTTTCTGGCGCTGCTGGCTCCGGTGTTGCCGTTGCGGGACCATACACTCCACTACTATTTGGCCGTGCCGCTGATGGCGCTAGGCTTTCTGGCGGGCCTGCTGTGCGTCTGCCTGCCCCGGCCGCTGATGGCACTGGTCGCCGTGGGCCTCGTGGCCGGTTCCTGGGTCCCCGCCCGGCGCGCCTTCTACTGGCAGAAGGAAAAGGCCCGAGCGGTACAGCAACTGGTGCGAGGCGTACAAGCGGCCCGGCAGCAACACCCGGACCGCGTGATTCTGCTCACCGGCATCTCCAACGAACTTTTCTGGGACGGCGTGTTCGACAACCCCTTCCGTCTGTCGGGCCTGAAAGAGATCTATCTGGCACCGGGCGCCGAAAAACAGATCGATGCCCACCCGGAATGGGGCGGCATCTCCCAATGGCTGCTGGGGCCCGCCCAGGTGAAGGAACTCTTTGAGCAGGAACGCGTCGCCGTCTACCAACCCTCCGGCGACAGCCTGCGCAATGTCACCGCCTCCTTTCGTGTCCAGGCCGAGCGGTTGGGCGACGCCCTGGCGGCCTTCGTCGATGTCGCCGACCCCAAGTTCAGCCAACAAGTCGGCGCAGGCTGGTATGCGCCAGAAAATGGCATGCGCTGGATGGGCGCGCGCGCCACCTTGCAGGTGAACGCACAGGTGGCTCCCGCGGGGCTGATCGAGCTGCAGGGCTATGCGCCACAAGCCCTGGGGACCATTCAACTCACCGTCTTCGCCGATGGCGTGGAGGCCGGGCAGCAAAGCCTCACCGGAACCGACCAGCAGTTCGTCTTGACCTATCCCCTGCCCCCCAGCGCCAAAGGCCGCGCGGCGGTTGAACTGGCCATTCAAGCCAGCCGCACCTTCACCCCCGCC
>JBIKMK010000263.1:0-5927 GCA_044359315.1 Bryobacteraceae bacterium
AGACCGGTTTGGGCGGTTCCAAGGCCGCTTGGCCGATGCGCGGACGGAACCGGGTGCCGGTTTTCAGCGCCTGCTGCCGGATGGTCTCTTCGCCGATCAGCTTGGCCACTGACTGCGCAAACACTTCCGCTTCCTCCGCCAGCCGGCTGAGCAGAGGGTCCCGCGGGGGGGCGGGCGGTGGCGAGGCCGCCAGGGTCACAAGCAACAGGAGAGCGGCGCTCATACTTTCCATCTTATCGGCGCGATAATGACCTGAAGAGCAAACGGTGTGCGCTTCGCGGCCCGTGCGGCTCGCGATGGGCGAAAGGGACAACGACGAATGCGGAAGATTTTCGGACTGCTCGCGCTGGGCGCGGCCCTGGTTTCGGGTCAAGGCCTGGAGTACGTCAAGGCTAACTACACCAAGTACGAATACAAGGTGCCGATGCGCGATGGAGTGAAGCTGTTCACGTCCGTCTACGTGCCCAAGGACCAGACGCAGAAGTACCCCATCCTGATGTCGAGGACGCCCTATACGGTGGCACCCTATGGTGTCGACAAGTACAAGACCGATCTGGGCCCCTCGCCCCTGTTCGGCAAAGACGGCTACATCTTCGTCTACCAGGACGTACGCGGCAAGTGGATGTCCGAAGGCGAGTTCGTCAACATGACGCCGCACAAGGCGGTCAAGAACGGCCCCAAGGACATCGACGAATCCACCGACACCTACGACACCATCGACTGGCTGGTGAAGAATCTTCCGGCCAACAATGGCCGCGTCGGCACCTGGGGCATCAGCTACCCGGGCTTCTATACGGCCGCCGGCATGATCAACGCCCATCCGGCCCATGTGGCTGCTTCGCCGCAGGCCCCGATTGTCGATTGGTTCACCGGTGACGACTTCCACCGCAACGGCGTCCTGTGGCTGCCGCACGCCTTTGGCTTCCTGGCCAGCTTCGGCGTACCCCGCCCGGAGCCGATCACGCCGGACGATGCGCCGCGCAATCCGTTCAGCTTCAAGACGCCCGATGGCTACGATTTTTATTTGCGCAAGATGGGCCCGCTGGCCAACGCCAATGAACGCTTCCTGAAAAACAATGTCGCCTTCTGGACCGACATGATGAAGCACGACACCTACGACGAGTTCTGGCAGTCGCGCAATCTGCGCCCGCACTTGAAGGCCATCAAGCCGGCCGTGCTGACCGTCGGCGGCTGGTATGACGCTGAGAACATCTACGGCGCGCTGCAGGTCTATGGCAATGTCGAAAAGCAGGGTTTCGAAAAGCAGAACCTGCTGGTGTTTGGGCCGTGGGTGCATGGTGGCTGGTCCCGCGGCGATGGTGACCGGCTGGGCGATATCCGGTTCGGCACCAAAGCCTCGGAGTATTACCGCGAGAAGCTGGAGTTCCCTTTCTTCACCCATCACCTGAAGCAGAAGGGCGACATGAAGCTGGCCAAGGCCACCGCCTTTGAGACCGGCACCAACCAGTGGCGGAGTTTTGATAGCTGGCCGCCCAAGAGCGGGCCGGGCTTGAGTGTCGAAAAGAAGTCGCTCTACTTCCACGCCAAAGGCAAGCTGGCCTGGGAAGCGCCGGCGGAGGCGGGCGACAGCTTCGCCGAGTATGTCAGCGATCCGATGAAGCCGGTGCCGTTCATGACCAATATCGCCAACGGCATGACCCGTGAGTACATGACGGCCGACCAGCGCTTTGCCGCTTCCCGGCCGGACGTGCTGGTGTTTGAATCGGCCGAGTTGACCGAGGATGTCACCATCGCCGGACCGCTGGAGAATGAGCTGATCCTCTCTACCTCCGGCACCGATTCCGATTGGGTGGTGAAGGTGATTGATGTCTTCCCGGATGATTACCCGGACACCGAAGACGGCCCCCCGTCGGGCCCTCCCGGTGCGCGTCCGGCGGCCGGCGCGCGCAACCCCGCGACGTTGGTGCGGATGGGCGGCTATCAACAACTGGTGCGCGGCGAAATGTTCCGGGGCAAATTCCGCAACAGCTTCTCGAAGCCCGAGGCGTTTGTGCCCAACAAAGCGACGCCGCTGAAGTTCGCCATGAACGACATCTTCCACACCTTCCGCAAGGGCCACAAGATCATGATCCAGGTGCAGTCCACCTGGTTCCCGATCGCGGACCGCAATCCGCAGAAGTTCATGAACATCAATGAAGCCAAGGATGCCGACTTCGTGAAGGCGACGCAGCGGATTTATCACTCCAAGGCACAGGCCTCGCGGGTGAATGTGCTGGTGGTAAAGTAGCGGCGAGCTAGCCCCAAGCTGACGCATGGGGCTAATCCAGATAACTCTAGTTCACCCGCTTTGCGCGGCCGCCCCAGACGCGGTCGCGCAATTCATTTTTACGAATCTTGCCGGTGGCGGTTTTGGGCAGCGGGCCGAACTCGATCACCTTGGGGCACTTGAAGTGGGACAGGCGGCTGCGGCAGAACTCGATCAACTCCGCTGCCGTGGCGGAGCAGCCGTCTTTGAGCAGAACGAACGCCAGCGGTACTTCGCCCCACTTTTCATCCGGAGCCGCGACGATGGCGGCTTCCAGCACGGCCGGGTGGTCGTAGAGAACTTTTTCGACTTCGATGGAGGAGATGTTTTCGCCGCCGGAAATGACGATGTCCTTGCCGCGGTCGCGGATCTCGATGTAGCCGTCCGGGTGCATCACGGCCAAGTCGCCCGAATGGAACCAGCCGCCACGGAACGCGGTGGCTGTCGCTTCCGGGTTGTTGTAGTAACCCTCCATCACGTTGTTGCCGCGCATGATGATTTCGCCCATGGTTTCGCTGTCGGCGGGGACGTCGGTCATCTGCTCATCGACGACGCGGAGATCTGTGCCCGCGATGATGTAGGGCACGCCTTGGCGCGCGCGGCGGCGTGCACGCTCGGCGGCGTCCCCCGAGTTCCATTCTGAGCGCCAGGCGCAGATGGTGTGGGGGCCGTAGGTTTCGGTGAGGCCGTAGACGTGCGCGATGTCAAAGCCGATCTGCTCGGCATCACGGATGACGGCGGGAGCCGGGGGCGCTCCGGCGGTGACCAGCTTCAGGGGCCGGTCAAAGTGGATGCCGCGTTGGAGGCAATGCTGCGCCAGACCGGCCACTACCACGGGCGCTCCGCACAGGTGCGTCACTCCTTCGGCCTGGATCAGTTCGACGGCGCGGGCTGGGTCCGGTTGACGCATCAGGATGTGGGTGCCACCCATGGCCGTCACCGCCCAGGAGAAGCACCAGCCATTGCAGTGGAACAAGGGCAGCGTCCAGAGATAGACGCTTTCGGCGGTGAGGCCGTGTTCCAGTGCTTCGCCGATTGCGTTGGTCCATGCTCCACGGTGGGTGAAGACGACGCCCTTGGGAAAGCCGGTGGTGCCGCTGGTGTAGTTGATCGCCAGCATGCCGTTTTCTTCGAACGGCGGCGGGTCAGTAAATGGTGCGGTGCCTTCGGCGAGCAGTGCTTCGTAGTCAGTGACGAAGTGCTCAATGGCGGGCATCTCCGTGCGCACGGGCTCGAGCAACGGGGCCAGTTGCGGATCCGCGAGCAGCACCTTGGCTCCGCAGTGGTTCAGGATCCAGACCAGCTCCGCCGCAGCGAGGCGCGTGTTGAGCATCACCAGTACGGCTCCGGCCAGCGGCACGGCGTAGTGCGGTTCCAGCGCCATGGCGGAGTTGGGGGCCAGCACGGCCACCCGGTCACCGGGCTGCACGCCGCGCGCCCGCAGGGCGGAGGCCAAGCGATGGACGCGGTCGTTGAACTCACCGTAGGTGACGCGGTGGGTGCCGTCCACTTGGGCCAAACGGTCCGGGTAGACGCGGGCTGAGCGGGCGAGAAAGTCGAGAGGAGAGAATGGCCGGATCACAAGTAGAGAATCATATCGCGGGTGCGCGCGGGCAGTTAGCTGAACCGCTCCAGCCGGTATGGTTCCAGATAGTCAAAGCGGACGCCCTCCAAGATCTCCGCAGCCGCCGAATGGCCCATCAGCGCGGCGAGCGTGACGCCGCTGTGCATCGCCGCCACGTAGAGATTCGGACAGGCAGCAGCGAAGCCCACGATGGGGTATTCATCGAGCGGCATCACGCGCTGGCCGCGCGAGACGGTGGCGAGTGAGGCGGCGGGCAGTGCGGGCAAGTACTCGGCGGCGCGGGCCAGTAACTCCGTACCGTAGTCGAACGTGGCATCGGGCACTTCCGAACCGCCAAAATCGACACCCGCGACGACGCGGCCATCGGCGTATTGGCGAAAGTGTGCGCCTGGTGCGAGAGTGACGGGGCCCGTGAGCGGCGGCAATGGCGTGGTGTGGATCAGCACTCCCGGCGCATCTTTCAGCGGCACCGTGACGCCCGCCATCGCGGCCACTGCGGGCGTGCCGACGCCGCAGGCCACCACCAGCACGTCGCAATCCAGTTCACCATGTGTCGTGATGACGCCCCCGACTTGGCCACTCTCCAGGCGCAGGGCAGTCACCTGGCTGGGGTAGGCGACTTCGGCTCCGTGTCTCCGCGCATGGTGGAGCAAAACCTCCACCGCCCGGACCGCGTCCACTGCCCCTTCCTGGCTACTGTAGGCGGCAATCTGTACTTCGCCAGGCTCGACCTCTGGCAGCCGCCCGGCCAGTTCGTCCACTGCGGCCGTCCCTTCCGAGGCGGTGGAGGCATGGCCCCATTCCTGATGGCGTCGGGCCAAACGGCGCAGCGTCTCGGCGGCTTCTCCCGGCGGGTGCCATTCGACGGAGCCGGACCAGTCCACCTTGAGTTCGCCCGCCAGTTCCTCTTCCAACCGGTGCCAGTGCGCGATGCCTTGCATGTTCAGGTCAAAGTAGGCGCGGGGCTCCTTGGAGAAGGTGGCGTTGATCCAGGCAAAGGATTTGCTGGTGGTCCCGGCCGCGGGGCGCTCTTTTTCGAGCACCGTCACTCGCGCGCCGCGGCGGGCCAGATGGTAGGCGATGGAAGCGCCCAGCATGCCGGCCCCCGCCACGACGATGTGAGGCGGCAATCCGGACGTTTGAGAACGGGAATTCACTCCTTCGATTGTGACGCAACCCGCCCGGAGGAGCGCTTGGCCGGACGCCGCCCGAGACGCGCCGCCCGCCGTCGTGATACCCTCATCGGCTTATGCTGATTCTTGCCGCTATTCTGGCGATCTTCGTTTACGGAATGATCGCTGCCATGCTGGGGACCATTCTCCCTGACCTATCAAAGAAGTTCGGTTTATCGCCCAAACAGAACGGCACCATCGCCACGGCACAGGCCATTGGCTTGGTGATCGCTTCGTTGTGCGTCGGTCCGCTGATCGATACGCAGGGTAAGAAAGTGGGCCTACTGCTGGGCCTTGCGCTGGTGACGGTTGCGTTGTTTGTTCTGCCGAAGGCCAAGGGATTCAGCCAGATCCTGATGTTCATCCTGGTGCTGGGCTTGGGTGGCGGTGTGATTGTGACCGGAGCCAATGCGCTGGCTAGCGATGTGAACGCGGAGGCGCGCGGGACGACGTTGAACCTGTTGAATCTGTTCTTTGGCCTGGGCGGTCTGGCCACGCCGCTGATTTCAGCCAACCTGTTGAAGCGTGACTCGGTGAAGCTGTGCTATCTGACGGCGGTGCTGTCGGCGATCACACTGGGTGTGCATGTGATTGCGCCGATCCCGGGTCCGGCGATGGGGGCTGCGGCGAGTGCGCCTGATTTTGGCGCCTTGATTTCTTCACCCATGCTGATGCTGTTGTCGTTGATGCTGTTCCTTTATGTGGCGGCGGAAGTGGGCGTGTGGAACTGGCTGGTCCGCCACTTGGTGGCGCAAGGCATTCCCGAGTCGAAGGCGTTGAATGCCCTGTCGCTGGGTTTTGCATTGGGCTTGTTGCTGGGCCGTGTGGCGGTGTCGCCGATCCTGCTGTCGGTTCCGGCTAAGCAGGTTACTCTGGGGGCCGCGGTAGTGATGGCGATCACGAC
>JBIKMK010000264.1:0-5915 GCA_044359315.1 Bryobacteraceae bacterium
CATGATGAACCATTCGCCCAGCTTCGATCGATGGTTGAACCCCTTGCCGTCTTCAAAGACGCGGAAGAAGTTTTGGCCGCCGACAAAACCGTAGCGGATGATCCGCGGCCCGGCCGAGGCGGTCACTACCAGCTCGGCTTCCCCATTACTCAGGCGATAGGCGTCAGGCCACACGCCAAACTGCGTTTGCTCAACAGTCATTGCTCCGGATTATTTCACGGCTTTGGCTTGCGAGCCAAGATGGCATCGACGGGCTTGCCGGTCACCACGCCTTCCACCGCCGCGAAGCCCGCTTCTTCGAGCAAGGCGCGGTACTGCTTGAGCGTTCGCTCCCGGCCTTCGGTGCAGATCAACATGTTCAGTGATTGCATGTGCGCCGGAATGCGGTCGCCGTCGAGCAGGATCTCGGCGATCAGCAGCGCGCCGCCCGGGGGCAAGGCCTCGTGGATCTTGGCCAGCAGCACGCGGATCTTGTCCTCGCTCCAATCGTGCAGGATGCGGCCGAGCGCATAGAGATCCGCCGGTGGCAGTGGGTCAGCAAAAAAATCGCCCGCAATGAAGTCCACTTCCGTGGCCACCGTGCGCGCAAACTCGATCACCCGCGGCAAATCGAAAATCGCGGCCGAGACATTGGGCCAGCGCTCATGCACCGCCATCGCCAAGTGCCCCGTCGCTCCGCCCAGGTCAACCATCCGAGTGAATCCGGAAAGATCAAAAGCCGCCGCTACCGAGGGCGAAGCGATGCGGCCAAAGCCGTGCATGCCCATGACGAAGGTGCGCATATCCTCATCGCTGGCGTAGAAGTTGGAAAACAGCGTCCCCGTCGACTGCCAGCGGTGCGTGCCTTCGCGGACGGCGCCGCCCAGGTCCTGCCAGAGGCGGAACAGCACGCGGTTGGAATAGTCGATGTAGCCAGTCATTGTTTCCGGCGAATCGCGGCGTAGATAGACATCAGTGGCGGGCGTGTTGCGATAGGTCTCGCCATCGCGTTCCAGCAGCCCCAGCGCCACGCAGCCATCAGCCAGCCGCCGTTCGGTGTCGGTCTCCGGTTGGCGTTCAAACAACCCCAACTCAACCGCCGTGAACATCACCTTGGAGCGCCGGAACGCTTCGATGTAATCGAGGATCAGGCGCGGATCAGGAAGAGGCAGATTGCTGTTGGAAGTGGTCATAGCCTTGAGGTTTCAGCGTACGCCCATTCAAGCGCACGCCGCGCCGGGCAACAATCTGGCCCACGCGGAAGTGCGGCAACTCGCGCTTGGACGTAACGAGTAGCTCGTAGTCTTCCCCGCCATGCAACGCGGTGGAAAGCGTCGCCCCGCGCGCAATCGGAATGTCGCCCAGCTCCGCGCCCACGCCCGAAGCTTCGCACAGGCGCGCCAGGTCGAGCGAAAGGCCATCGCTCAAGTCCATGCATGCGCTGGCCACACCACGAAGCGTGAGGCCGATCTCCAGGCGCGGGAGAAACCGCTTCCGTGGCTTGCCCAGTGGTCCAGTGACGTAGATGTGGTCCCCCACCTGCGCCCCATCGCGCCGCAGCGCCTTGCCGTGCGGGCAAACGCCGATCACCGTGACATCGCAATAGAGCTGCGGCGCATGGCCCAGGTCACCGCCGGCCAGTTCCACCCCGTGTGCCCGGACGCCGCGAAAAAAGTTGTTCGCCCACCGCTGATCGGCCCAGGGGGACAATGCGAGCGAGACAAAAACATGCCGCGCTTCGCCACCCATGGCCGCGATATCGCTCAACCCACGCGCGACAGCGTTCCAGCCGACATCGGCGGCCGAGTGCGTGGTCCGGCGGAAGTGGATGTCTTCGATGTACTGGTCAGTCGTGACCAGCAGATCCTCGCGGCCATGCGGGATGATGGCGCAGTCGTCCCCGATGCGGGGGGAGTGCTTGGCGAGCTGACGGACTAGGGCGCGCTCATTCATGGCTCAACCCGAGTCGGTCGGTTCCGGATCGAAAGGCAGCAAGGTTGGCTGGCCGATCCGAATTCCCTAATCGAGTCAGTTAGGGATCTGAGGAGATGGGCCACGTCAGCTGTTGCCGTGTTGCCGACTGCAAGCCAGATTACTTTGGGCGGGCATCCGCGCAGTTCACTGAGCCCTACGAAGTCGACATCCTTGGACACAATCGTGAAGCTATTCGCTTCCGCGAAGCTCCAAATCTGCCCATCGGCGGAATTGTCCATGCCATGGCGATGGACATGTGAGCTACCAGGAAACTCACGTACCAATAGCTTGGCCAGCGCTGGCGAGAGGTTTTGATCGAAGAGCAGCTTCACGCAACTTGATCATCGACGATGCGGCGTTCGCGATCGGCGGCAAAGGCAAGGCAAGCCAGAATGTCTTCCCTCGTAAGGTACGGGAAGTCGTCGAGTAGCTCTTCGTAAGTCATCCCCCCAGCCAAGTACTCCAGGACGTCGCGGACAGTCATGCGCATTCCTCGAATGCAAGGCTGCCCGCTGCGCTTGCCCGGCTCAATGGTGATGATGTCCCGGTAGTCCATACCTTCCCTCACACTAGCGAACTCGGCCCGCCCGCACAAGCCTTACTCCTCAGCCGAGGGTGTAAACACGAGTCCACTTGGCAGCTCTTCGCCGAACACGCGGCCCAGGTCCTGCTCATCGCTTTCGAGCCGCCCGGCATCCTCGCCCAGCACGCGTTTCACCTGCTCCACGGTACCGCCCGGCAGATCCCGCGCTGCGTCGCCCGTGAGGCGGGCCATCGCCACCAGCGCATCTTGCGCCCGCTCGATCTTCAGCAACGCTTCCACCCAGCGCTGCACGGTGGCGGCCGGGAGCACTTGATTATTCGGTCCGTAGAACAGCTTCCGCGCACCCAGACGCGACAGACACCACAGGTCACTGGGATTGATGTCGCCGGACTTGATCTTCTTGATCAACGTTTCGCCCAACTCCGTCTTGACGCCGTTGGGCAACAGTTCCAGTGACGACGCGCAGCGCCACATTTCGCGCAGCAGGCTGCTGTTGATCCGGGTGAACTTCTTGCCCCGGGGCAGCAAGAGGCCGGAGAGGCGCTGGTAGAGGTCGCCTTGCTGGTTGCGGTTGAGGCCGCCGGAGACACGCCCCCAGAAGATCCACCATTCGCTCTCGTTTTGGGTGGCGTTGGCAAACGTCAGGCCGCTCGCGTAGACGCGGCGGGCTTGTTCGATGCGCAGATCATCGCCCGGAAAACCGAAGCCGGGGCGCAGACAGAAGCCGCCCAGGTTCAGCCAGCGCAGTTCATGCGCGGCGGAGCGCTTGCGGCCTTCCGCACATGCCAGAAACACATCGGCCAGGCGCCGGATCGCCGACACGGGCCAGGAGTTACGCCCCAGGCCGATCACCTGCTCCAGCTTGGCGGGCAAGCCTTCCGGCACAGCGGAACCAGTAAAGACGTCGCGAATCGCCTGCTCGGCCGCCACCAGAGCTTCATCAGCGATCACCGCCGCCGTGCGCGCCCCCCGAGCTTCGCGGGCCTTGCGCAGCTGGAATTCCAGCCGCCAGCGATGCTCACTGATCTTCGAATCAGACCAGGTCTCCAGCGTCCCCACTTCGCTCAACTTCGCGCCCAGCTTCACCGGGATCATCCGCTGCTCGGTCGGCTTGCCGAAGCGGATCACGGCGTCCAGCGGCGCGTGCTCGTGCAGCGGCTCGTCCTGGCCATCAAGCGAGATGACGTCGCCCGCTTGATCGTCAATGCGCGTCAGCGATGAATAGAGGCGGAAGCTGACCGGTTTGTTGGCCACCAACTGCAGGCCATCGCGGTCGAGCTCGAGCGTCGTGCCTTCTTCCGACCCGCGCGGCACCAGACATACCGCGCGCCCCGCGTCGAGGCCGATGTAATAGGTCCGCGGCAGGCCGCCGCGCACGATGATGCCTTGGCCCGTCGAGCGCACATGCGCGTAATACGCCGCGCCGACGGAGACGGCCAGATCCAAATCCTGGTTCTCCAGAATGAGAGGCTTCTTGCCGTACCAGCTCTCCACCACATCCGCCACGCGCTGCCGCAGCAGGGCCGGGATGAAGAAGCCGCCGTTGAACAAGATCGCATCCGGAGCCGTGTGCGCCGATTCCAGGAACGCGGCCAGATGACGCGTCACCGCCGGGTCGCTGACGTAGGGCAGGCCGAGTTCGCGGAACACACTCCGCTTGTCGTCCTGCGGCTTGTCCGAAAGCGCGCAAGCGGGCAAAAAGCCTTCCAGCGCCAGCTCCAGCGCCTCTTCGCGCATCAGCTGCGTCTTCATCGAGCCGCCAATCAAGGACGACCCGCCGCCCAGCACCGTGATCTCGACGCTAGGCAGCGTCTCGGAGGCGAGCAGCTTCTCTTTGGCGGCAGCGCACTGGCGACGCAACGCGCTCCGCTGCCGCAACGAAAGCTGTTTGCCGAGCTTTGATTCAGCCAGCCATGCCAGCGTCAAATCCAGGTTGTCGCCGCCCAGCAGCAGGTGCTTGCCCACGGCCGTGCGCGTGAACTCGACGCGATCACCCGTGCGGTTCACCCGGATTAGCGTGAAATCCGACGTGCCGCCGCCCACATCGCAGACCAGCACGTTCATGCCGTCGGTCAACGACTTTTGCGATTGCGACAGGTGGTTGGCGATCCAGGAATAGAAAGCCGCCGCCGGCTCCTCGATCAGCGTCAGCTTGCGCCCTTCGCCGCCCAGGCCCGCTTCTTTAGCTGCGGCCACGGTCAACTCGCGCGCCTCTTCGTCGAACGAGGCTGGAACTGTCAGCACCACATCCTGATCGCCCAGCGCGGTGCCCTGCTGGTCCTGCCAGGCTTGCGCGATGTGCGACAAATACTTGCCTGAAACTTCGACCGGCGAAAACAGCCGCCCGGCCTCGGGAGCATCCCAGGGCAGGATCTTGGCGGTGCGGTCTACCTCCGCGTTCGACAGCCAGCTCTTGGCCGCATAGACCGATTTCGTCGGCGCCAGCGCCCCCTGCTCCCGCGCATAGGTGCCGACAAACGTTTCTGAGCCTTCCAGGTACAAAAACGAAGGCAGCGTCCGCCGCGGCTCGGTGCGGGCAGGCGCCACCACCTGCGGAATCTCCAGCACATGAATCGGCGGAAAATCAGCATCAGCCGCTTCGGCGGGATCGACAAAGCTGAGGGCGGAATTGGTGGTGCCGAGGTCGATGCCAACGGCCATCGACGGGCGCTTGGGGTCGCTCACTACGTTCAGTTTAGCGTTACCGGGCTCTTGTTCGCCTTGGCGTGGCCCATCACGAGTTAACCTGACAAAAGAAGCATCGAGAAGAAAACATCGAGCCATGACGTTGACCCTCACGCTGTCCGATGAACAAGCGGCCACGCTCGAAGCAAAGGCCGCCGCCGAAGGGCTTTCTCTGGAGGCTTGGATCGGGAGGCTGGCCGAACCCCAGCCCACTCCCCAGCCCGCCACCGCTCGACCGAAGCGTCATATCTCGGAGATCATCCGCGAGAACATGAGCCGGGTCCCGGCTGAAATCCTGGCCGCCATGCCAACCGACGGAGCCGGACTGCGCACGCTGGCTCCGACGGCCTCTGATTGGCGTAACCTGCATGGCACGTTCCGCGAGCCGGCGGCTACCGCGACCGAAACAATAGCGTCGGCCCGGCAAGAAGAACTGGACGCTGAGGATGCCAGGCACGCTGGTGGTTGATTCAGTCAGGCCTTCTCGTCTGGCCGCCGAGGAAGGTTGTTACG
Organism: Bryobacteraceae bacterium; assembly: GCA_044359315.1. Taxonomy (GTDB): domain Bacteria; phylum Acidobacteriota; class Terriglobia; order Bryobacterales; family Bryobacteraceae; genus JAPKYZ01. Next base: position 5,696 of record JBIKMK010000264.1, read on the forward strand.
TGGCCGCGCAATGCGGCCGCGAAGCGGCGAAACGTTAAGTCTTCAGCGGGTTCCGTTATCTGGGTAGGGTCCGCATCGGTCGCTAGTAGCAAGCAAGCTGCTGAATATAGGCGCTCAAGCACAAGTCTTCGGCAGAGAAGCTCATACCGCTTGCTATATGAGACTCCGCCGAACCTGTCTCGTCCGTTCTTCGTGATGCGCTCTCCTTTGAATACGGGGT
>JBIKMK010000265.1:0-5914 GCA_044359315.1 Bryobacteraceae bacterium
CGTGAAGGTCGTGGCGGGGATGCCGGAGACGATCTTCTTCCAGGTCTTGCCGTAGTCGGAGGTCTTGTAGAGATAGGGCTGGAAGTCGTCGTGCTTGTACATCGTGGCGGCGACATAGGCAGTGCCGGGGTCGTGCGGCGAAGACTCAATCGAGTTGATCTGGATCCATTCCGGCATCATCTCTTTGGGCGGCGTGACGTTGTCCCACTTCTGGCCGCCGTCACGGGTGACATGGACCAGGCCATCGTCGGACCCGGTCCAGATGACGCCCTTCGTACGCAGCGATTCGGCCACCGTGAAGATGGTGCAGTAGTATTCGACACCGGTGTTGTCCTTGGTGATGGGTCCGCCGCTGGAGCCTTGCTTCGACTTGTCGTCCCGCGTCAGATCGGGCGAGATCGGCTTCCAGCTCTGCCCTTCGTTGGTGCTGGCGAATAGGCGATTGCCGCCGGCGTAGAGCAGGTTGGAATCATGGGGCGAAAACAGAATGGGGAAGTTCCACTGGAACCGGTAGCGCATGCCTTCGGCGCCATAGCCCATTGGGTTGTCCGGCCACACGGTGACGTTGCGGACCTGCCGCGTGCGGTGGTCATAGCGAGTGAGCAAGCCGCCGTAGCTGCCGGCGAAGATCACATTGGCGTCCTTGGGGTGCGGTGCCATCCAGCCGGATTCGCCGCCGCCGGCTGAATGCCAGGCCCGCTCGTCGATCCCAGCGTCGAGCGTCCGGCTGGCGATGCGTACGGTGGTGTTGTCCTGCTGCGCGCCGTAGATGTTGTACGGCCACTCATTGTCAGTGGTGACGCGGTAGAACTGCGAAGTCGGCTGATTGTAGAGCGAGGTCCAGGCCTTGCCGCCGTTGCCCGAAACATTTGCGCCACCGTCGTTGCCCTCGATCAGGCGTTGCGAATCATGGGGCGCGATCCAGAGGTCATGGTTGTCGCCATGCGGAGTGGGAATAGCCTCAAACGTCTTGCCGCCGTCGTTTGACCGCCAGAACTGCACGTTCAACACGTAGACGCGGTCGGCAATCTGCGGGTCAGCGTAGATGCGGGAGTAGTACCAGGCGCGCTGGCGCAGGTTGCGGTCTTCATTGACGCGGGTCCAGGTCTTGCCGCCATTTTCAGAGCGGAAGACGCCGCCATCTTCGGCCTCGATCAGCGCCCAGACGCGGTCCGGGTTGACGGGTGAAACGGTGAGGCCGATCTTGCCGACGATGCCTTTGGGGCCGCCGGGATTGCGGGTCAGCTCGGTCCAGGTGTCGCCGCCGTTGACGCTCTTGAAGATGCCACCGCCGGGGCCGCCGGATTCCAGGCTCCAGGGCGTGCGCTTCACTTCCCAGTAACCGGCATAGAGAACGTTGGCGTTGCCCGGGTCCATCGCGAGGTCGATCACGCCGGTGCGGTCATTGCGGACGGGGCCGACTTGCTGCCAGGTCTTGCCGCCGTCGCGGGTCCGGTAGACGCCGCGCTCCTTGCTGGACCCGAAGATGTGGCCCAGGACGCCCGCGTAGGCGATGTCGCAGTTCTTGGGATGGATGCGGATACGGCCGATGTGGCGCGTGTCACCCAGGCCTGCCCGGGTCCAGGTGCGGCCCGCGTCGGTGGATTTGTAGACGCCGTCGCCATGGGAAACATTGCCGCGGATGGGTACCTCGCCCATGCCCGCGTAGATGACGTTGGGGTCCGCTTCACAAACGCTGACCGCGCCGACGGAGCCGGTGCCGATCTGGCCATCAGTCATGGGCTCCCAGTTGAAGCCGCCATCAGTGGTCTTGAACACGCCACCGCCGGTGGCCCCGAAGTAGTAAGTATTGGGTTGCGAAGGGACGCCCGCCACTGCCGTCACACGACCACCGCGGAAGGGGCCGACCAGACGGTACTTCAACGACTGATAGAGCTTGGGGTCAGGCGCGGCAAAGGCAGCACAAGAGAGCAGTATGACAAGGGATCGGCGAAGCAAGCGGGGCATGTTGGCAATGTAGCAGAAGGGCGCAAAGATGGTGGACGACGTGCACCCGCAACAGCCAGTCCAGGCGTACACTGGGAGCATTATGGCCTCTTCGCTGTTTCATGCCAAACCCCATGCTGAGGTCTTGCGCGGTGTGTTTGATCTCGCCGGACGAGGTCTATCACAGCCATTAGCCGAGGGTATCCTGGCGCTCGATTTTCCCCCGGACGATGCGGCCCGCATGGACGAACTGGGCCAGCGTGCGAATGACGGCCGTTTGACGCAGGAAGAAGCGATTGAGCTGGAGACCTACGTCAACATCTCTGACCTGTTGGCGTTTTGGCAGGCCAAGGCCCGGCAAGCATCTTAGGGAGGGCTCCGAGCACAGGATCGGCTGAGCTCAACCTTGGCCCACGCTGATAGCTTGCATCGCCCGATCCCTCTTCGCCACATCCTTCACAAACGTCCGCGAGGCCATCCACAACACCACGGCCAGTGCGGCTGACAGCACGGGGATGATCACCATCGCTTGCTGCAGGCCAATCGCCTTGAACACTTCAGTCATCTGCGAGGCCCCGGCATCCGCCATCGCTTGGCGCGCCATGCGGTCACTGATGCTGCCGGTCAGCAGAGGGCCGAAGGAGGCGCCGCACAGGTACATGGCCATGAAGTAGAGCGCCATGGTCAGGCCGCGCTGCGTGGGGGCGACGATGTCTTGGATGGAGGAATAGACCAGCCCGTAGTAAGTGTTCATGGTGCCGTAGGCGGTCGTCAGGCAGACTAGGGTGATCGCGATGTTGCCCGCCGGTTGCACTACGCCGAAGTAGGCCAGCGGTGCGCCGATCAGCGAGACGACGCTGGCGATCACCAAACGGCCGTTGGGGTGCGTGCGGATGATGCGGTCACCAAAGTAGCCCGCGATGAGACCTCCCCCAATGCCGCCCAAGATGTAGGTAATGCCGGTGGCGGTGCCGGAAGCGGCCAGCGACAGCTTGTGGACTCGGCTCAACAGCGCAGGCATGAAGGTGCCAATGGCGTACATGTTGAAGTTGAGGAAGACGCCGGAGGCGATGATCCACCACAGCGTGGGAATGGAAAGCACGGCCATCACGGGATTCTTACCGCCGTCGGCCGTGTGCGTCGCGGCCACTGGCTGTTGCTCCGACGCGCCGCGCTGCGGCTCCTTCAACATCAACAGTGCGGGTACCAGGATCAAGGCGGGTAAAGACGCGATCACCATCGCCGTTCGCCAGCCCCAGGCTTGGGCGGCGGGCCCGCTGATGAAGTAGCTCAAGGCGCCCCCGATCGGCACACCGAGCATGAAGATCGCCAGCACTCGGGCACGCTTGTCCGGCGGGAACAGATCGCCCAACCAACTGGTCCCGGTGGGCGCGCACACCGCTTCGCCCACACCCACGCCCAGCCGGGACGCCAGCAGCATGGCGTAAGAGCTGGCCAAGCCCGCAAAGGCGGTCAGCGAGGTCCAGATGAGCAACCCGCCCACCAACAGCTTCTTGCGGCTCCAGCGATCCGCGATGCGGCCAAAGGGCACGCCCACGACGGCATAGATCCAGATAAAGGCGCTACCCAGTAGACCAATCTGAGTATCGGTGAGCCCGAACTCCTTGCGCATGGGTTCCGTCAGCGCTCCCGCAATATTGCGGTCGTAGAAGTTCAGCACGTTCACGGCGAACAACACCAGAACGGCGGCGTAGGTGGAGCGTTGTTCTTTCAAAGCCCGGCGATGCTATCACAATCCGGGTGCCGCGGTGCCGGACGGCAGAACCGGCTGCCGGCGCGCGAGCGGTGACCTACCGGTGAGCTCCCGGTAGGCAAGCGGCGGCTCTCAGTGGAGGCGTGGCGCTTAGCGAGGTCCGCCGGTCGTGGTTTCCGGAGCTCGGTTGAGACCTTGTGGAGCGCCCGCGTTGGGTGGCAGCCATTGCTGCAGAACCCGGTTCAGCTCCGCCAGGTCAACGGGCTTGGACAAGAAGTCATCCATACCGGCAGCCAGGCAACGCTCCCTTTCGCCTTGCATGGCGGAGGCGGTTAAGGCAATGATCGGCGTGTGGTGGCCGGTTTCACGCTTCCGGATCTCCCGGGTGGACTGGAAGCCGTCCATCACCGGCACCTGGCAGTCCATCAGAATCGCGTCGAACCGCTGCTGCTGGTGTTGCTCCAGTGCCTTCAGACCATCGGAAACAGATACCACTTGATGGCCGGCCCGCTGAACGAAGGTCCGCACGATGTGCTCATTGATGGGGTTATCTTCCACCAGCAGGATGCGAGCAGGTACGGTTGTTGAGTCGATCTGTTCGCTCTGTTGGCGGGAAGGCGTCGCGGGGAGCTGGGAGGGCTGGGCAACAGGAAGAGGGAGCCGGGCGCAGAAAACAGATCCCTTGCCGGGTTGGCTTTCAACGGTGACCGTTCCGCCCATGGCGTTGACCAGGTCCTTGACGATCGCCAGACCCAGCCCGGTGCCTCCGAATCGGCGGGTGATTGAGGAGTCCGCCTGGTAGAACTTCTCGAACAGGTGCTTCTGGGCCTCGGCTGAGATGCCGATTCCCGTGTCGGCTACGGAGATCTCTAGCTGTGGGCTCGGATCGCCGGGGGTCATGTTGAACTGGACCGTCACCGAACCCGCATGCGTGAACTTAATGGCATTGCCCACCAAGTTGACCAGTATCTGGCGAACCCGCGTGGGGTCGCCCAGTAGTGCCGGCGGCAACTGCTCCAGACCGTGGACGTTGAGCTGGATGCCACGCTGTTGGGTGGTGAGTTGAAACGGGCCCAGGGTATCGGTGAATAGGTCCGAAGGCGAGAACACTTGGGGCTGAAGGTGGAAGTGACCGCGCCCGGCCCGGGCGAGATCCAGCACGTCGTTCAAGATGGTCAGCAGCGTTTCGCCGGAGTTACGCAGCATGGCCACCATCCTGACTTGGTCCGGCGAAAGAGGGCTCCGTGCCAGAATTTCGGAGATTCCCAGCACCCCGGCCAGCGGTGTGCGGAGTTCGTGGCTCATGTTGGCGAGAAAGCGTGATTTGGCCTCGTCCGCGGCCACCGCGGCCAGGCGGGAGCGCCGAACCCGCAGCAGCATCACCAGGAGCAGGACGGCCAGCAGAGACAGGGCTGTGGCCAGGGTCCAAACGATCCGGGTGGTCGCCTGAGCCTCGCGCTCCCTGTAGATCAGTTCCGCCTCACCCGCATAGTAGTAATTCCAGGCTCGGAGCTGAGCGGCGGCGGTGCCGTCGGCCAGCATTTCGTCGATCTCAGCGCGGATGACATCGGCGATGTGGGCAGCGGCGGGCGTCGAGGCAACCCCCAGTTCGACGACCGGCGTATCGGAACCAGCCGGATAAAATGACCGCCCTTCGCAGCCCGGTGGCGGCTGCAATGCGATGTGCTGCGCGGTCCGGGCCTCGACGAAAACGACGTCCGCTTCGCCCGCGCAGAGCGCCTGGAAGGCGGCCTCACGGGTGGGCCGCGGCACCAACTGTGCCTGGGGAAAGGTCTGCCTGGCGTAGGAGCGGGCCAGTTGGTGTCCGGACAAGGCAACGCGTTGGACTAAGCCTCGTTGGTCCCGGCCTTGGGCCCATCGTGAGTCGGTACTGAGGTAGACAAAGACATTGCGCAGATAAGGCCGGCTGACGTGCAGTTGGGGCGACGAGAGATTCACTGAAAGCAATGGCCAAAGCTCAACCGCGCCTCGAGTGAGCGCCGGCACCGGCCCCTCGGGTTGGGGCAGCCAAACCAACTGAAGCCCCAATCGCTGTGCGGCGAGCTGGATCAGTTCCGCCGCCATTCCCTGGGCCTGAGGCTGACCATTGACCGTGCGCACCACATGATAGGGCTGCGTGTTGTCACTGCCGATTTTCCAGACCTTGGCCTTGTCGGCCGGGGAAAGTTCCCACCCCTGGGCAGAGGTTGAAAAGAGGGCAGCGATGAGGATCGCCAGACGCACAGGAGTCGG
>JBIKMK010000266.1:0-5908 GCA_044359315.1 Bryobacteraceae bacterium
GGTCCAGGTCATACACGATGTCCGCCGCGGTGCCCGGCAACCGGTCAATCCCCATGGCCCCCGGGTACTTCTTGATCCCGCAGCCGACGTCGAGGATGTCCATGGGATAACGGCGCTCTAGGCCTTGCGCGGTGACCGGGACCGCAGGTATTCGATGCCGATGGGCAATACGCTCACCAGCACAATGCCGATCAGCACCTTGTCAAAGTACTTCTGGACAAACGGCAGTCCGCCCAGAAAGTAGCCCAGCAGCGTCACGCCCGCCACCCAGCCGATACCGCCAAAGATGTTGTAGGAAGCGAACTTGGAATAGCTCATCTCGGCGACCCCGGCCACAAACGGCGCAAAGGTCCGGATGATGGGCACAAAGCGGGCGATGACGATCGTCTGGCCGCCGTGCTTTTCGTAGAACTCTTTGGTGCGCAGCAGGTGCTCCCGCTTGAACCACCGGGAAGAAGGCTGATTGAAGATCGCCGGGCCTGCGCGCCGGCCCAGCAAATAGCCTACGGCGTCGCCGACAATGGCGGCTACCGTCAACAGCGCGATCAGCGGCACAATCTCCAACCGCCCCGTGCCCGCCACCATCCCCGCGACAAACAGCAAACTGTCGCCGGGGAGAAAAAAGCCCACCAGCAGCCCGGTTTCAGCAAAAACAATGGCCGCCAGTGCCGCATAGGCATACCAGCCGGAAAGGCTGGTTTCCAGCAGCAGCCGCAACTTCTCGGCGCTGATCAGCGTCCGGAGCAGTTCCATTAGGACTGGCCGTAGGAAGACAGCAGGCGCTTGACGTTATCGGGATACATCTTCACCTTGCCATCCTTGGTCAGCTTCTGGACCAAGCCGTCGGTGAACAGTTCTTCCCGTTCCCGGCCCTGACGCTCGCGGATCGTCTTCACGACGCTTTCGCGATCCATGGCCAGCTTTGACAGATCGGCCGGGATGGCTTCAACCACCCGGACCACGAAGGTGGCCTCGCCCAGGGCATGGGGCCCCGTGACGGTGCCGGCTGGCTTGCCAAAGGCTTCTTCCACCACCACCGCGCCGCCCAGGCCTTCCACCGCGCCATTGCGGGCAAACTCATTGGGCATCTTGTATTCGCCCTTGAACTCCGCGGCCAGCTTCTTAAAGTCCGCGCCGCCCGTCTTGGCCTTGGCCAGCAGTTGCGCGGCCTTCGTCTTCAGTTCCTCGGTCGCCTTGCGGTTCAGTAGTTCGTCGCGCAAACGGGCCGCGACATCAGCCAACTGGGCCTGCCGCTCGGGCTCAATGGCGCTCACCACGGCCACGGCCAGCTTGTTGCCCGGCGCTTCCACCGTGCTGGTCACTTCACCCTTCTTGGCTGAAAAGATCAACGACGTCAGTTCCGGCCGGGCACCCAGCTCAGGGAAATTGCTATCGCTGGAGGTCATCATGCCGGACATGGCCAACACGGCGTTGTACTGCGAAGCGATCTCACCCAACTTCTCAGGAGACTTGGCAGCGGCCGCGCGGATGGCATCAATGTTGCGCTGCATCCGGTCGAACACCACTTGCTTCTGCGTCTCGGCCACCAGTTCGCCTTTGGCCTCTTCAAAGGGCCGCAACCGCGCGTCTTCCCGGCTCAGGAGTTCCAGGATGTGGAAGCCGTACTCGGTCTTCACCACCGGCGACAGTTGCTTGGGCGTCTTCAAGGCAAAGGCCGCCGCTTCAAAGTTGGGCACCATCTGGCCTTTGGTAACAAATCCCAAGTCGCCACCATTGGCGCCGGAGCCCGGGTCCTCGGAGTTCTTCTTGGCCAGTTCGCCAAAGTCCGCGCCCTTTTGCACCTGCTTCAGCAGGTCTTCAATCTTCTTCTGCGCGTCGGCCACCTGGGCCGGGGATTTGTCGGTGGTCTTCAGCAGGATGTGGCGCACGTGGACACGTTCCGGAGTCCGATAGCGATCCTTGTTGTCTTCATAAGCGCGGCGCAGGTCTGCTTCCGAAACCTGAATACCGGCCGCCGTGCGGGCCTGATCGACAATCACCAGCATTGCCGAGCGGCGCTCCGGCAGCTTCAGCGTGGCCTTGCGCTTGTCGTACTCGGCCTGGACGGCCGCATCATCCACATTCAACTGCTTCTTCAGTTCTGCCACCGTCAGCGAGACGTACTCGATCTTCACCTTCTCATTGCTGCGCTTGAACTCGGTTTCCACCTGCGCCGGCGTGACAATGATGCCTTCGCTGATCACGTTCTGGACCTTGGCCGCCAGCAGTTGCCGGCGGAGGTTGGTCTCAAACATGGCCGTCGTCATGCCGCGCTGGGCCAGGAACGACGAGTAGGCCTCTTTGCCCATAAACTCGCCATTGGGGAACAACTGCGGTAGCACCGTCTGGATCATCGACACCACTTCGGCATCGGTGACCGTGAAGCCCATCTTCTGCGCTTGCAGTTCCACGGCCTTTTCGCGGACCAGGCCGTCCACCACGTTGTTGGCCACCATCCCGGCCATGGAGCGGGGAATGCTGGAATTGCGCATCATCTGTTCAATTCGCGCCGAGGCTTCTTGGATGGTCACCTGTTGGTCGCCCACTTCGGCAATCACGGTTTCCGAGCGGCTGCCGGAAGCACCACCCATCCCGGACGGCGTCAGCGACCAGACCATCGAAACGGCAATCACGCCCAGCAGGCCCATCAGCACATACCGCACAGCGGTATCTTTACGGCGGAACAATTGAAACATTACAGATCTCCCAAACCTTCTATTGTCGCTTGAATGCGGGCAGGGCACAACCGGACCCGCGCGCGGGCGGTGTCGGCGGCTCTCCGGTCAGCGGTGGGCAACTACTTGCTGGTGGCTTTGACGTACTTTTTCAACGACTTCGACAGGACTTCCGCGCCATAGAGATTGCCCTTCGAGTCGGCAACCACGCCTTCAGCGGCGCTGGTGGCTCCCTTGCCGGGCGTCGGGTCGGGGATGAAGGCGGTGACGGAACCGTCCTTGGCACTGCCGATCCGCAATCCGCGCTTCCAGCCCGGGTTGTTGCCGGCGTAGCCACCGGTGTCAATTGATTCTGAATCGGCTACGTACAGCATGTCCCGCTTGTCAATGTAGAGCCCGCTGGGCCGCGCGAACTGCTTCCATTCGGCCAGGTACTTGCCGTCCTGGTCAAAGATCTGGATGCGGTTGTTGAACCGGTCGCCCACAAACAGGCGGCCCTTGGAGTCGATCGCCAGCGCGTGCGGGCAGTCAAACTCGCCGGGCCCCGTGCCTTTCTTGCCCCAGGTCTTGATGAACTTGCCATTCTTGTCGAACTTGACGATGCGCGCGTTCGAATCCCGGCCATGCCCGTCGGCGACAAAGATGTCGCCATTCTTGCCCGTCACCACGTCGGACGGCATGTTGAATTCATCCGGCCCCGTGCCCGCCACGCCCGCCTTGCCCAGTGTCAGCAGCACCTTGCCCTCGGGCGAAAACTTGATCACCTGGTGCCCCTTGCCGTTGCGCCCCTGGCCGTCGGTCACCCACACGTTGCCTTCCTTGTCGACATAGATGCCGTGCGGAAAGACGAACATCCCTTCGCCAAAGCTCTTCAACAGCTTGCCGTTCTCGTCCAGCTTCACGATCACGGGCGTAGAGGTGTTACCCACACAAGTATTGGCCCCGCAGCGTTCCGCCGCCCAAACGCTTTTGCCGTCGCGGTCAATCTCTACCGCGCTGGTCGAGCCCCACTTGCGCCCTTCCGGCAGCTCGCCGAAGTTCTCGATGGTGCGGTATGGGTTGGGTTGCGAATTGGGGGCGTTCGATTGGGCGCTCAATTGAGCGGCAGACAACAGTGCGACCGCCAACATGGCAGTTCGGGCTAAGGGCATCGGGGCTCTCCTTCGAGCATTGAGTATATCGCTCGCCCTGCCCGGCTTTACCCAGCGGGCCATTCCCGCGACAGCCTTAGCCGCGGTCGAGTTCCGGGTTCTGCTTGGCCCATTCCATGTACTCGGCCAGCGTGTGGAAGGTCCGGTGCTTATAGAGGCGTCCGGCGTCTTCCACCGGGTGGGTCCAGTTGTAGGTCCAGGAATCGCCCGTTTCCTTCATCCACTGCTGGAGCCGCTTTTCCAGTTTGGCCTGTACCGCCGTGGCACCCGGTTGGCCCACCAGATTGTGCTGCTGGTCCGGGTCCGCCTGAAGGTCATAGAGCACCCAGGGCTCAGCCTGATACCGCGCATACATGTGGGTGCGCGTGCGGACTCCGCGCCAGCCGCCGGAAGTGCCGTCCCCGGCAAAGGGGCCGAAGATCTGGAAGAACGCCGAATCCGGACCCGTGGCGGAGCCCGCGACAATGGGCTTCGACAGGTCGCGGCCCTGCATGGCCCGCGGCACTGGGACGCCCGCCATCCCCAGCAGCGTGGGCGCGAAATCGGCGTGCGTGAAGAAGAGGCCATTGCGGCTCGCCGGCTTCACTTTGCCCGGCCAGCGCAGGATACCCGGCACGCGGATCGATTCCTCCCACGGCTTGCGCTTCAGCCGCGCCCCTTGTGAGCCCAGCATGTCGCCGTGGTCGCTTGAATAGAGCACGATGGTGTTCTCGCGCAGGCCGAGCGAATCCAGCGTCTTCATCAGGCGTCCCACCTGATCGTCGATGGCGGTCACCATGCCGTAGTATTCGGCGATCTCGCGCGGCGTGGGCACTCCCGGCACCGGGCGGTAGTTGGGCCGCATCGCAATGCGCTGCGCATCGTACTGCTGGGCGTAATGCGGCGGTGCCTTGTAAGGATCGTGCGGCGGGCCCCACTGGACGGTCAGGTAGAACGGCCGCTGATCCTTGCGGGTCTGTTCCAGAAACTCAACCCCCAGGTCCGCCCAACCTTCCGCCTCAAATTTGCCCAGCTTGATCGGCTGGTCAGAATCGCGGAAGTAGTGGTTGTCGAAATGGCGATGGCTGCACTGGTGCGCGGCCCAGAATTCAAAGCCCTGCCGGCGCGGCCCCGGCGGCACATAGCCTGGCTCGCGCGGCCCGCCATCCAGGTGCCACTTGCCCACAAAGCCGGTGCGGTAGCCCGCCTCCCGCAGCGTTCGTGGAAAGCTGACTGAGTCCTCCCGCAGCCGGAGATCATTGGCAACCATTCCGTTGCGGTGGCAGTACTGGCCGGTCAGCAGCACGGATCGGGCCGGGCAGCAGACCGGTGTGTTGGCGAACGTGTGATCCAGGATGACGCCTTCGCTTGCCAGCCGGTCAATATGCGGCGTCTTGACGTCGCTATTCCCCAGACAGCCCACCGACTGATACCGGTGCTGATCCGGCATCAGGAACAAAATATTGGGCCGCTGGCTCGGTGCCGCTTGAGCAGTGGCGGCAGCGGACGCGGCCACAAACTCCCGGCGTGAAATCGGCATCTTCAGACTCCTCAAGCCAGCAGTGTACCCTGTCCGGTCACACTTTCCGGCTAGTACGTTGACCGGCTGATCCGTTGCTGGGGTTCGAACGATAAGCTCGCCCAGCCCCATGCGTCAGCTTGGGGCTTGCTCGCGGACCCGAAAAAGCCCCAAGCTGACGCATGGGGCTAAAGTCAACAAATCAGAGGCCAAGAACTAGTAGCTGATCTTGCCCAGGATCACGGGCCGCCGCGCGCCGGTGGCGGAAGGGACATTCGAGGGCCGCTTGCGCCACGTCTCCGCCGCGAGCACCGCGAAGGCCACGGCTTCCTTGGCATCGCTCGACACGCCAAACTCATCCACCGTCCGCAACTTGACCCCCGGTAGATATTGGGCCAGATGCCCCATCAGCACGGGGTTGTGGACGCCGCCGCCCGCCGCGATCAACTCCTGCACTTCCATCTTTGGCCGTACGAAGCGTTCAATCGATTGGGCGATGGAAGCCGCCGTAAAGGCTGTGGCGGTGGCGATCAGGTCATGCACCTGCACCCACCGCAGCAAGGGCTCAACGAACTCGACCCCAT
>JBIKMK010000005.1:0-19266 GCA_044359315.1 Bryobacteraceae bacterium
AAGCCGGCTGAATTCGTCATCTTCCGCGTCGGCCAGTGGACTGGCGACCGGAAGGGTTAACCGTTTCCCAGAGTTCCCTAAGTATCGAGGAGAAAGAGCAACATGCCTACATTTCGCGACAATCCATACGGCGCGTTCAATTTCCTGGTGGCCCTGGGTGGCTCCCAAGGCGATGGGTCCAGCGGCTCCGTGGTCGGCGGCTTCAGTGACGTCAGCGGCCTGGGCGTTGACGTCAGTTATTCGGAGTACCGCAACGGCAACGAGAAGTTCAATACGGTGCGCAAAGTACCCAACACACACAAGAACGACGACGTCACGTTGAAGCGTGGCCTGGTGGGTTCTGACGACCTGTTCCAGTGGCTGAAGGGCGTTCGCGACGGCACGGCCGACCCGCGCACCATCACCATCACGCTGCTTGATGAGGCGCGTCAACCGGTGGCTACGTGGGCGCTGCGGAATGCTCAGCCCAAGAAGTGGACCGGGCCGACACTGGCCGCCAAGGGTGGCGGCGAGGTGGCGATGGAAGAGATCTCTCTGGTGCACGAGGGGATCGAGTACAAGTAGCAGCCCTGCTGCGGGCGGTCTAGACCATGAGTTCGATCACCCAGACTCCCTTGGGGGCGCCCGGCATCTACCGGGCGCGTCCCGCCGTCGCGCGTGTCCTGGACCCCGCGCGCATGGACATCTGCGCCTTTGCGGGCGTGGCACCCCGAGGGCCGGTGCGCTATCCCGTGTTCAACGAAAAGTGGCGCGATGACCGCCCGTGCGTCGAATCAGCCCGTCCCCGACGCCGCACGCTGCCGGTGGTGGTGGAGAGCTTTGATGAGTACCGCGCCCGCTTTGGCGGCTTTGAAGGTCCGGGGCTGCTGCCGTACGCGGTGGGTGCTTTCTTCGCCAACGGGGGCCGCCGGGCCTGGATCGCCCGCATCGTACATGACTATGGAAGCGCCGCGCTCAATAATGCTCGCGTGGCGGAAGGCGTGTTGGGTACCGCTGGAGTGCGGGCGCGCAGCGAAGGAAGTTGGGGCAATCAGGTCCGGGCCAGCCTCACCTATACGACGCGGCCGGTGGCGGCACTCGCCATCGACACCACGGGGCTGACTGTTGATGCCGGGCAGCCGCTGGTGCCAGGGGCGCTGGTCCGGCTGACCTTTGCGGCGGGCACGTATGAGCTGCGCTTCATCGTCTCGGTGGAGCGGACGGCGGCTGATCGTTCCACCCGCCAAGCCCTGTTTGACTCGCCCGCCGCTGCTGCGGCCCTCCGCGTGGAACTGGTGGAAGGCGAACTGAACGTGAGTGATGGCGGAGCCGTAACGGAAAAGCACGAGCGCCTGGGCTTCTCCCCGGAGCATCCGCGCTGGCTGGCCACGGTGCTCTGCTACGAATCGGATTTGCTGTGGCCGCAGGAAAGTTGGATCCACACGGCGCAGTGGCCAGCTTCAGACAACCTCACTTCCCCGGCTGAAGTGCGCCTGAGTGGCGGCCTGGACGACTACCCCGCCATCGTCCCCGATGATTTCTTCGATGACGGCTGGGTGTTGGGTGACGACGAACCTGGTGACGGCGTGCACGCCTTCACGCATCTCGATGAGGTGACGCAGGTGCTGGCGCCGGATCTCTACTCTCCCGGACCCCTGACGCCGTGGGCTTCCGTGCTGGACCCCGTCTCACTGGCCGGTCCTGAGTTTGCCCGCTGCGTCGTGCCTCTGCCGCCGGGAGAGCAACAGCCGGCTCCGGCTGAACTGGAGGGCCTGCGGCTCGATCCCTCACTCCCCAGCGACCGGGCAGCCATCATCGCGCTGCAATCCCGCCTGGTGACGCTGGCCGATCAACTGCGGCGCTTCATTGTTCTGCTGGATGTCCCGCCGGGGTTGGATCAGCGAACCATCCTGGCGTGGCGGTCCTCGTTTGATTCGTCCTATGCCGCGGCCTACCATCCGTGGGTCCAGGTGGCCCGCGGCGATGACCAGCGTGATGCACTGATTGCGGTGCCGCCTTCGTCGTTCGCGGCCGGCACGATCGCCCAGACCGAGGCCCTGTTCGGCGTGCCTCACGGGCCCGCCAACCGCATTCTCAAGGCGGCTGTCGGTGTCGTCGACCCGGTCTCCCCCGCGCGCCACGATCAACTGCATCCAGCAGGGGTCAACGTCCTGCTGCAGACGCGTGATGGCGTGCTGCTTTCCGCGGCCCGGACGCTTTCCTCCGATGTGAGTTACCGGCAACTGAGTGTCCGGCGGCTGATGCTGATGTTGCGCAAGACGCTGGATCGCGAAATGCAGTGGGCGGTGTTTGAACCCAACGACAGCGGTCTGCGTTCGGAGATCAGCCATCTGCTGCGCGGTCTTCTGCGGCGTCTGTTTGCCCAGGGAGCTTTTCGCGGGGCCACCGAAGAGGAAGCATTTTTTGTGCGCTGTGACGACGCACTCAACCCGCGCGCCCATCTCGATTTGGGCCGGTTGGTGGCGGAGATCGGCGTGGCACCGGCCGAGCCGCTGGAGTTTATCGTCATTCGTTTGGAGCGGACGTTCGAAGGCGGTCTCCGGATCGAAGAATAAGCCATGGCTGATTCTCTGCTACATACATTCCGGTTCCAGTTGAAGCTGCGCCGCAGCCCGGCCCAGGCGTCGGGCGACGGTGTGTTCACCTCCACCATCTCCGGTGCTCCGCTATCGGATGGTGCGTTCCAGGAATGTACCGGCTTGGAGATTGAACTCGACATCCAGGAGCTGACCGAAGGTGGCCGCAATGACGGCGTCATCCGGCGCGTGGGCCGGGCCAAGTATTCACCGCTGGTGCTGAAGCGAGGCATGTTTCATGGCTCCTCCGGGGGCGTGAATCGCGATCTATGGAACTGGCTCCAGTCGATTTCACGCGGTGAGCGGCCCGTGCCCCGCTACGACGGTTTGGTGCAGGTGATGACCCCGTCCGGCGCATCGGTCGTTGCCACCTGGGCCTTCAATCGCGGACTGCCGCTGAAAGTGCGCGGGCCGGAATTGAACGGTAAGACCGGTGAGATCGCCATCGAAGAACTGCACATCGCCCACGAAGGCCTGCAGTTGGTGGATTCATGACATTGACGGGGAGGAAGATTGCTTAGCAAAGCCACACTGCAGGAGATCGCCAGCGATGAGAACTCGACGCCGCAGGGAGACCCCGTGCCGGTGCAGTTCAATCCGGCGAGCCTTCGCTTGCAGTTCTCGAACACCATCGAGGGCGGCGAAAGCCGGGGCCGTCAGGCGCGCCAGTATTTAGGTTCCAGCTCCACCACTCTCACCGTGGATCTCAGCTTTGATACGGCGGACGAAGGCACCACGGCCCGGGCGCGCGACGTGCGCGAGCGGACGGCCATGGTGGAAAAGTACGTCGTCCCCGCCGGCACTGCCTCCAACGAAGAGAAGCAGGCCGTGCCGCGCGTCCGGTTCCACTGGGGCAACCTGATCTTCGACGGCATTATTGACGGCATCACGATCGATTTCGATCACTTCGCCGAAGACGGCACGCCGCTGCGCGCCAAGATGTCGGTCTCGATCAAGGAGCAGAACAGCAAGTATCAGTTTTTGAAAGCCGGCCCCGGTGCCAATCGGGCTGGTAATGCACCGGTGCCGGGTTCTCCCGGGCTGGGTGCGGTGGGATCGTTGGGGTTGAACGCCGGCCTCAGCGTCGGCCTGAGCGCGGGCGTATCGCTGGGCCTCAGCGCAGATCTTTCGTTGGGCTTAGGCGCGGGCATCAGTGCGAACTTAAGTGGCGGCCTCACCGCCGGGTTCTCCGCCAACGCTTCGCTGGCGCTGGGCGGAGAAAGTGCTGCGGAGTTCTCCGCCCGGGCGGGTCTGGACCCAGCTGCGTGGCGAGGCTTGGAAGGTGTCTCGAATCCGCTGGCCCTCTCAGCCGGCGCGGAAGTCGGTTTCAGCAGTAATCTCACCACCGCCGCCGGTCTGGGCGCGACCGCCGGAGCGGGCGCCGGAGCCAACGCCGCACCGGAGAAGGCGCTGGGGCTGGAACCGGCACCGGGGGCAACCGGCGCGCGTAGTTCCGGTTTCGCTCTGTCGGCGGCCGGTGGTCCACAAGCGGCCATTGAACAATCAAAGATCGCCCGGACGAGTGATGCGGCCACGAAAGCCGTGCAGGCTTTTTCGCCACCCGCAGCACGGCCCACGCCGCCGCCGGTCCGGCAGGGTTTGCCGGCCCAGTCGCGAGCGCCTCTTGCCCAGTCGGGCTTCCCCTCGCTCAGCCGTCAACTGGGTGCGGCGGCCGCACCTCCGCGACCTCTGGCTGACCAGCGAGCCACCGCGTTCGGGTTCGGCGTGCCGCTACGTCCCACCATTGCGGTGGAAAGCGGCTTGGATGGCCCGACGGCTTCGGCCTCGGTCCAAACCATACCGGCCAAAGCAGCCCGGCACAAGGGCGGCTGCGGTTGTGGCTGCCAAGGATCAAGGAGCAAGCGATGAGCATTGTCGTCAACGAAGTGACAAGCGAAGTGATGGTGGACCCGGCCCCCGGCACCGCTCCGGCCAGCCAAGCGGGTGGAAACACGCCCGTCCAGGTCCAGGAACAGTTGCTGGATATGGCGCGGGATCATGCCCGCACCGCGGCACAGGGGTTTGATGACTAACCTGCTCCAATCCGTAGCTCCGGTCTTTGAGGTCGACGGCCAGACCAAAGGCGAACTTGCGCTTGATTTGTTGGCTCTGGAAGTAGAAGAGAACACCGAAGGCCTGAAGAAGCTGGCGTTGACGCTGACTGACCTGGGTGCCCCCGATGGCGCCCAGGAGGAACGCTCCCGGTACCTGGATGGCCAGATTCTCGATTTCGGGAAGAAGCTGAAAGTCTCGATTGGGCCGGCCGACAATGCCCGGACGATTTTCGATGGACTGATCAGCGCAATTGAAGCGCAGTTTCAAGAAGGCACCCCGCCGCATGTGGCCATCTTTGCGGAGGACAAACTGATGAGCCTCCGCATGACGCGCCGTATCAAAACCTACGAGAACGTCACCGACGCGGACATCGCCCAACAGATCGCGCAGCAGCATGGGCTCGCCGCGGAGGTGGATGCACAAGGCCCCACCTACAAAGTCGTGCAGCAGTGGAATCAAAGCGACTTGGCTTTCCTGCGGGACCGGGCCCGCCTGTTGCAGGCCGAGATCTGGTTCAGCGAAGAGAAGCTCTACTTTCAAACGCGCGACAAGCGCTCGGCCCCGGAGGTAACGCTGGTCCAGGGCAATGATCTGATCCAGCTCCGCGTCCGGGCCGACCTGGCTCATCAGCGGACCAAGATCGCCGTCTCCGGCTTTGACGCGCAATCCAAGGAGAAGATCCACGAGGAAGCCGAGGGCAGCGCCATTCAGGCCGAGGTCGCTGGCGGCCGGACTGGGGTGGACATTCTCCAACAAGCCTTCGGCGAACGTGTCTCTTACCGGGTCCGCGAAGTGCCGCTGGTCAGCGCCGAAGCCACCGCCTGGGCACGCGCTGAGATGCTGCGCCGCGCGCGAGCCTTTGTGGCGCTGACCGGCACGACGCGAGGCACCCCGGATCTGGTGGTGGGCAGCAAAGTGACGCTGGAACGCTGTGGCGCGCCCTTTGATGGCGCGGGCTACTACACGACACTGGTCCGCCATCGCTACGATTTGACGAACGGTTACCGTACTTACTTTGAGGCCGAACGGCCAACGATCCAGGGGGCTTCATGAGCGGCCTCGCCAACTTTCAGCCCGATGGCCAGGCCCTCCGCTACTTCGGCGTCTACCCGGCTCTGGTGACGGATCTGGTGGACCCGGAGAACCTGGGCCGGATTGAACTGAAGTTCCCCTGGCTGGGGGATGCCGGTGCCGACGCACGCGCCTGGGCCACCCTGTTGACGCCTTACGCCGACGCGGACCAGGGCTTTCAAATGCTGCCTGAGGTGGATTCGCAGGTGGTGGTCGCCTTTGAGGCCGGACAACTGGAACGCCCCTACATTGTCGGTGCCTGCTGGAACGGCACGGCTTCACTGCCGGAATCGCCCGCTGCGCCGAACAACAAACGGTTGATCAAGACGCGCTCCGGCAGTGTGCTGGAATTTGACGACACCGAAGGCGCGCCGAAGATCACGGTGAAGACCAGCGGCGGCCACAAGCTGATTCTCGATGACGGTGCCATGGAAGTGACGCTCGAGCATTCCAATGGCTGCCTGATCAAGATGAACGTTGGCGGCCAGGTGACCATCACCGCCAACTCCACGGTGGAGGTGAACGCCGCCGCGGTGAACGTTCATGCAGCGACGGCCACGTTTGATGGCATCGTCAACTGCCAGACACTGATTGCCAACACGGGCGTCGTCTCGCCGTCCTATACTCCAGGCGCGGGGAACATTTGGTGATCTATGGATAACCGTCCCTGGGCACTCGTCGCACCGTGGTACCGCTGGTCTAAACCCGGTGATGTGGAAACCGGCCGCAGTTCCGCGCCGGTCTTTCAGAAGTACGACACCTCCGAGCTGGTGAATCAGTTCTTGAAGGAGCCCCAGCATTCGCTGAAGTTTGTCGCCGAGGATGTGTGGCAACGCGCCGGGCAACCGGTGCCGCTAAACCCGCCCCGCAAGATCTTCCTCGATTCCCACCAGCGCTTCTACCTGGTGGTCTGCGAGCTCCATTGCGATGGCCCGGGCTTCCCGAATTCACAGCACAGCGAAGTGATGGAAGCCGGCATGGTGATCCGCCGCCGTGTGGCCACGGTTCCCAAGTTCGCACTGCATGAAGTGGAGCGCACCGTGAAGGTCATCAACACCGCCCGCGCGGGCATGGCCACCGCCGATGTTCTGGAAGGCTACCGTCTGCGTGACGACTTTGATCGCTACCGCATTCAATCGCAAGTGAAGTACTACCAGCAGATGGAGAAGCTGGATCAACTGGGCGTCGGCCTGACGCTGCAAGGCTGGGTGCCCGGCGAGTTCAAGGGCTTTGGCTCCTGGCAGAGCGTGGACGAGATGCCCCAAACCATCACGGAGCAGGTGATCCCCATGACCGCGCTGAAGCCCGATCCACGGATTCCGGGCCATTCGGGCGCGGGCCGGGCCATCTACTTTGGGCTGCTTCCCACCGGGTCCAGCGACGCCGATCCGCTGGGCCAGCCGCGCTTTGACGCCGATGCGCTCTATGAAGTCCGCTGCTTTGTGCGCCGCAAGAAGGGGGCCTGTCCCGGTGAACTGGTCTGGAGCCGTCGTACGGAATCCTATCGCCTGGCCCCGCACATGGATCTCACGGGCACCAGCCACCGGCCGGTCACCATCCAGTTGCCGGACCTGCCGGCATTGAAGGCGGAGGCCGCGGCCCTGCCGCCCGGTGCCGGTGCGCCGGTGCGGATGGTATCACCCGATGCCTCCAAGCTGAACTTTTCGGTGAACACCTCGACGATGAAAGCCTCTCCCCAGGCACCCTCGGCGGCGATCTGCTCGTTCTCGATCCCGTTGATCACCATCGTCGCCACCTTTGTCTTTCAGCTCTTCTTGCCGATCGTCGTCTTCGTCTTCCAGCTCTTCTTCCTGCTGAAGTTGAAGTTCTGCATCCCGCCCAGCTTCTCGCTGGACGCGGGCGTGGTGGCGGATCTCAATGCGGCTCTCGACGCCAATATCGGCATTAGCGCCAGCCTGGATGCCAAGCTGGACGCCGCCTTTACCGCCAACTTCGATCTGGACGCCAGTGCGCTGAACAGTCTTCGCAGCTCCACCACGGCCGAAGAGCGGGCTTCGATCGCCGCCAATACGGCGGTCGATTTCAGTGCCTCCGTGGGCTTGCCACCCAAGCCCAATACGGCCTCCGCGCCGCTGCCGCCGTTCACCGCGAACTTGGAGTTCGAAACCAAGGTGGAGGTGTCCGCATGACGTTCCG
This sequence comes from Bryobacteraceae bacterium, assembly GCA_044359315.1. Lineage (GTDB taxonomy): Bacteria > Acidobacteriota > Terriglobia > Bryobacterales > Bryobacteraceae > JAPKYZ01. The sequence goes on from JBIKMK010000005.1 coordinate 7,860, forward strand.
TCATTTGGGCCGCGGCTGGCCGTTTCCGCCCTCGCCCGATCCGCGCACCGGAGCCCTGGCCGATGTCGAAGGCCCGGACCGGGTCCGGCAAGCGATCCGCATCATTCTGGAAACCGAGCCCGGCGAGCGTCTGATGCGCCCCAGCTTCGGCTGTGGCTTGCGCCGCTATCTGATGAAACCCAACACCACCGCTACGCGCGCCTTAATCGAGCATGATGTCGAAACCGCGCTTTCGGTTTGGGAACCCCGTATCCGCCTGCAATCCGTGAGTGTCGAACCCGGTGATGACCCATCCCTGGTGCTGATCTCGATTGCCTACATGGACGCCCGCACGCGGCGTCCTGACAACTTGGTCTACCCGTTCTACCTGGAGTAAGCACGTGCCGATCCCGAGCCCTATTCTCGATGACCGCTCCTACCAGCAGCTCCGCGATGAGCTGGTGCGGAGAATTCCGGTCTATACGCCGGAGTGGACCGACCACAACCCATCGGACCCGGGCATCACCCTGCTCGAACTGGTCGCCTTCCTGGGCGAGAACCTGCTCTATCGCTTCAATCAGATTCCGGAAGCGACGCTGTCCGCTTATCTGAAGCTGCTCCAGATCCCGCTCCGGTCCGCCGTGCCCGCCCGGGCGATGCTGGGCCTTACCACAGATTCGCTGACGGGTCCGCTGATCGCACTCGGGACGGAGGCCAAGGCGGGTGCGGTCCCCTATGAAACGCTCACCGAATGCCGCGCCTGGCCCGTGCGGTCGATCGCCGTGGCCAAGGCGCGCTCACTGAAGACCCCCAACGCCGTCTCCGAGCCGCAGGTGTACGCCTTTGCCGAACGCGCGCTCGATGCCCTCACCGCCACTGGCCGCTACCCGCAGGGCGTCGCCGCCACCTACTACGAGAACCAGACCGTGCCGGATAGCCCGGATGGCCTGCCGGTTGATTTCTCCGCCACCGTGGATGGCTTGGTGTGGGTGGCCATCGTCGCGGGCGACAAGGTGAAAACCGCTGCTGACCGCGAGACGCTGCGCGACAACTTCCGGGACGCAATTCTGAATCTGGGCTTCGTGCCCGATGCGGGCGTCCCCACCATGAACCAGGTGGCGCCCTGCACGGGTGGATCGGGCACCCCGGCACCGGCGGTTGAATGGGAGATTTCATCCGGGCAAATGCTGAACGGCGTACCTCGCTATGCCCGGCTCACCGTAGCGGGAGATTCAACCCGCGGCCTGACGCAACAAGGTGTCGTGCGGCTGAAGCTCCCGCAGGAGAAGGCCGCCTTTGGGCCGTTCGTGGTCGCTGATGAGGATCTGGCCGGCACCGGGGATCTGCCGCCGTCGCTGGACGATGAGACCGCGGCGAAGGTGCTTTTCTGGCTGCGGGCCTACCGGGTGGACGGCACGCGGCCTGGAGCCGTCCAGTTGATGCTGGTGAACGCGACCGAAGTCAGCCAGACCCGCAAGGCGCTGCCGGAGTTCCTGGGCACGGGCACCGCGCAGCCAGCTCAGCGTTACCGGCTGGTGCACCGCCAAGTCATGGAAGGCAGCCTGGTGGTTGAGGTGGAAGAGAATCCCGGCCAGTGGTCGCGCTGGGAGGCGGTGGACACCTTTGATGCCTCAGCCCCGGATGACCGCCACTACATCGTCGATCTGGAGGCGGGCGAAGTGCGTTTCGGTACCGGCTTGAAGGGGCTGGCACCGCAAATCGGCCAACGCATCCGGGCCACCGAATATCGCTACGGCGGCGGTGCGGCGGGCAACGTCGGTCCCAAGGCCATCAGCAAACTGGTCACGGCTGAGGCAGTGAAGTGCGCCAACCCTCTGCCCGCCCGCTTTGGCGCCGACGCCGAATCGCTTGCCGCCGGACTGGAACGAATTCCGGGCGAACTCCGCCGTCACGACCGCGCCGTGACGCGGGATGACTTTTCCGAACTGGCTCGCGCGACACCGGGAGCGGCCGTGGGTCGCGCGGAATCACTCCCGCGCTTCTTCCCCGCCTTGCCTCAGCTGGAAGCCGCCGGGGTGGTCAGCGTGGTGGTGTGGCCCGCGGCCGACCCGCTGCGTCCCAATGCGCCGCTGCCGGATCGTGATCTGCTCCGCGCTGTTTGTGAATACCTGGACCAGCGCCGCCTGGTGACGACAGAGCTCTACGTGATCCCGCCCACCTACCGCAAGGTAGCGGTCTCCGTGGGCTTGGGCGTCAAGCCCGGTTACGGTGCCGAAGCGGTCCGCCGCTGGGTGGAGCAGATCATCCGCCAGTACCTCGCTCCGCTGCCGCCGTTCGGCCCAGCCGGTGCGGGCTATCCGCTGGGACGGCGAGTGTATGGCCCGGAGCTGGAGGCCGTGGCCCTGCAGGTGGAAGGTGTGGAGTTTATTGAGACTCTCCAGGTGGCCGGCTGGAACGGTGCCAACTGGGTGCCGGGCACGGTGGAACTGAACAAGTGGGAGGTTCCGGAGTTAACCGAAATCACTGTGGTGGAGGGCACGCCCCCACCGGTTGGCACGGCGCTGAAGCCCGCGCCGCCGGTAGGCGCTCCGGTGCCCGTTCCCGTTTTGCGAGACCAATGCTAATGAACTGCGAGGTTTGCTGATCATGATCCGGCCCTTCCGCGCGATCCTCACCGAGGACCAGTGGCTGCGCTGCAGTCACCAGTCCACGGCATTGGAGGAGGGGCTTGTCCAATTGGCGGAGCAGCCGGAGGTAGGGTCCGCCGCAGTCTCGACGGACGCGGTCCTTCCCGGCGCGGGTCTGGCGTTTGACTCGCATTGCCGCCTATTCCACAGCCTGCCGGAAAAAGGCCAGATCGAACGTGTCCTCTGGAGCCCGCCCGATCCCCTGCGCCCACCCGGCACGCCCTTGCCCGCCAGCACTTACTTTGCCCCCGCGCCGTCGCCCGTCACGGGAGACTTTGCCGTGCCGGACATCGAAGGGCCGTTCGCCTTCCCGCGCGGCTTGGCCATCGATGAGGAAGATCGCCTCTACGTCGCCGACGCCGGCCATCGCCGCGTGCTGGTCTTTGATCTTTGGTCCCAAAGCATTGTCTCGACGCACCCGCTGGACGCAGCGCCCGTGGACCTGGTCTACTTCCGCGGCCGGGTCCTGGTGCTGACAGCCGAGGAACTGGTAGAACTCAGCGCCCACCGTGTCCGCCGCTCCACCCCGCTGCCGCCCGCGTACCGGCCGGCTTCCCGGCTGGCGATCAGCCCCGATGGTCACATCTGGGTGATGGGCCAGGCGGCCACAGCCACGGCGACCGTGGGTCCGCTGGACCGGCCGGGCGAGCGATTCATTCAACCCCACGCCACCGATCTCGTTTTTGACAACGACTCACTGCTGGTGATCGCGCGTGCCCCAGGCGACACCTTTGTCCGCTACCGGCTAACGACCGCGGCGCGCGCCCGCGTGGCGTCGCTGATGGCCCGCGGCTATGATGGCCGGGGCATTGTGCTGACCCCGGACCAGCGCATCGGTTTCTGGACCGCAACCGGCTTCCGCACGGCAGTAGCCGCACGGCGGAAGTATGTCCCGCAGGGCCGCGTTGTGACCTACCGGCTGGATAGCGGGGAGTTCCACACTCGCTGGGGCCGCGTGTTTTTGGATGCCTGCATCCCGGAGGCCACGGCCGTCACCGTCCAGTTGATTGCGACCGACGACCCAGCCATGGACGCGGCGATTGCACTGACACCGCCCGCCAACGTTCCAGTCGCCAACGTTCTTCATCCGGAGCTGTCGCCGCCGATGCCGGCCGGCTCACAAGTTCCTGCCGTTAACGCACCGGCGCAACCGCTGTTCCGGCGCCCCAATGGCCGCGAACTACCGTGGACCCCCACGGCCGATGGGCGCCTGGAAACCTACGAAGCGCCGCTGGCGGGGGGGCAGGGCCGCTATCTGTGGATCGTGCTCAATTTGACGGGCGATACGCGTTCGACGCCGACCATCCAGAATGTGCGCGCAGAGTACCCCGCGCATGAGTTGCTGAAGAAGCTCCCCAAGATCTACTCGCAAGAACCCGCGGCCGAAGACTTTCTTCGTCGTTATCTGCAACCGATCGAAGGATTGCTGGGACTGTGGGATGGGGTGGCGGATCAGCGGCAAGTCCTCATCGATCCGCATAGCGCCCCGGCCGAGATGTTGCCGTGGTTGGCCGGCTTTCTGGGCCTGGTGCTGGATGGGCGCTGGAGTGAACGGGCCCGCCGGGAAGCCATCGCGGACGCGGCGTGGTTGTTCCGCTACCGGGGCACCATTCCCGGGCTACTGCGCTTCCTCGAGATCTACCTGGGATACCCGGTGCAGCTGGTGGAGCAGTACCGCCTCCGTGGTTTCGGCGGAGGCACGGTGGGCGGTGCAGGAATCATCTCCAGCTCCGTGCTCGGCTTGGGCTTTCGTGTCGGCGGGGCCATCGGCAGCGACGAAGACGCGCCGCTTGCTTCCGCCCAGGCGGCCCCGGACGCCTTCCGCACCAATGCCCATCGCTTTACGATCTTTGTGCCCGCCACTCTGACCGAGGAGCAGACGGCGGCCGTCCAGCAGATTCTCGAAGTTCATCGCCCTGCGCACACGTTGTACGAGCTCTGCACGCAGGCTTCGGGCATGCGAATTGGACGCAGCCTCTATGTCGGCCTGACCACCGCGGTGGGACGCCCGGCGGGGTGGCGGCCGTGGCGGCTGAACGCCTCCGCCCTGGGCCGTGGCACCATTGTCGGCCGTCCGGCCCGAGGGTTTTCTGTTGGCGGCACGCTGGGCGAAGGGGGCGGACTCGGATGACCCCCACGGTCCAGATCGGCCAGTTCCGCGCCCGCTACCGGCTGCCCGCGCCGGATGAGAAGCTGATTCGCCGGATGAACGCGGCCTTGGCGCGAGTTCTCGGCGAGCCTCTGGAGCGCGCACTGGAGTGGGCGGGCGTCAGCCCGACGGAGCAGATCTGCATCCGCTCCCTACAAGCCCCGCTGCGCCTTCCCGCCCATGCCTCCGATGTGGTCATGGAAGCCGCCTGGACCGACGCACTAGTCACGGCCATCCGCCGGGCCGCGCCACTGCATCAGGCACCCTTGGTGTCGCGAGGACGCCGGGCGAATGAACTGGACGCGGAACTCGCGCCGCCGTCGCTCGAATCGGCCACGCCAACGGAGCTTGGGACACCGCCCGAACGTAGTGCTCGACCGGAGGTTCCCACGCCCTCGGATGCGGAGCCCAATGTCGCCCGTTATCGTTCCGTGCAAGCCGCGCTCCAGGAGATGGCTCTCGCCATCGCGGCGGGAGATCTGGCACGCGGCTGGGCTTGGCGACAACTGGGCCTGTGGACGGGGGACGACCAGAACGCCACCTTCCGCGAGGCCGCCCGGCAGTTGCTCCGGGCGTTGCTGGCGCACCCGGCTTCCATCGCCCCCATCATCGCGTTGCTGGCCCGCCGGCGTTTGCTGGGGCCGTGGGCGTACTCGCTACTGGCCATGGAATGGCACCAGTTGGCCGTTCGCGCTCTCGGCGAAAGCCATGCCTCCGCCGGGACTTTGCTGGACGCCATCGAGCAGCAACTGGGCGCAGGTCCGGGAAACTTTGAGAGCGTGCTCCCATCCGGCTGGCGTCCGTTGAAGGCCAGTCTCGCTTCTGCGGCGGCACCGTATGCCGACCCCTTGCGGCGTGATGCCGCCTTGTTTGCGCTGCTCGCGCTCGATGAAGATCCCGCCCTCCGCCGCCTACTTCCGCTCCTGGCCCATGGTGCCGAGATCGTGGCAGCACCTGCTGTACCGCACCCGGCATTTGAACCGGAGCGGGTGGAGCTGGCCGACGTACAGGGTGAAACAAGCTTCGGCGGGTTGCTGTTTCTGCTGAATGTGCTGGAGCGTTCGGGCCTGGCGGCCGGTATCATCGCGGACCCGCGCCTCCACCGGCGCTCCATGCGGTGGGTGCTGCACCAGTTGGCCCAGCTGCTGGTTGGGTGTGAGCCAACGGACCCCGCCGCGCTGGCCTTTGCCGGACTGCTGCCGGGCTCCGTCCCACCATCCGCTGAGGAGGGATTGCCGGAATCTGAGGAACTGCCCGTGCTGGCCGCCTGGGCCGATCAGCTCCAACTGGCCTTAGCCCAGGCGATGGGCGAAGAAGCTCCAACTGAGCACCGGCTGCCATACGTCACGGAACGCTTCGCCCGCATTGAGGGCGACCCGGGTTGGCTGGAAGCTCGGTTCTCTCTGCGCGATGTCTCGATCGATTTGCGGCGGGCGGGACTGGATGTGGATCCCGGCTGGCTGACCTGGTTGGGCTGCGTGGTGAGGTTCGTCTATGAGTAACGCCGTCGCCGTCAGCCGCCATCTTCGTGCCGAAGCCGGGCAATTGGCGGGCCAACTGGGGCGCTTGCTGGAATCCGCGTTCCCCCACGTGCAGGGAACCCTGGAAGTCGGCCTCAACTTTCTCGCGCAGGCGCACTCGGCTTCCCTGGAGCCGCTGCCGCACATCGAGGACTTGCCCCTGGACCGGCTGGCCCGCGGGCTACGTCTTGATCCTATTGACCGGCAGCTACTACTTCTCGCGGGCCTGCCGGAGGAGCATGAAGGCTTCGCCGCGATCTTCCGCAGCCTCCACCCGCGCGGTGAATCGCGACCCTCAGTCGCCCTGGCCGCTCAACTGCTGGCGCCTTCCGCGGATGAACGGGTCAGCCTTCGTCAGCGCTTGGAGACGGGCCCCCTGACGCAATCCGGAGCGGTACAGTTGACCGGCGACGGTCCGTTCTTTGAACGCTCGCTCGTCTTGGCCCCCGCCCTTTGGCCCGCCCTGGCCGGGATCGATGCGTGGCCCTCGCATCCGCGGCGGCTGGACCGGCGGGTCGTCCATTCGGGGCTCGCGGCTTGGCTGGCGCAGTCTGACTCGATGCGGGCCCAGCGGGCACTGGAACGCCGGGAGCCGTTGACCATCATGGTGGCGGCCGAGATGCCGGACACCGCGCTTGATCGGGCGCTCGCCTTGGTTGATGCCGCGGGAGCCACTCCCATCGCCATCGATTGGGCGGGTGATCCGGCCCATGAAGCGCTGCTGGTTCTGCATGCGCTGGTGCGTGGCGATGTGCCGGTAATTCGGGTGGCGCCCGCCGAGGCTCCCGGTGCAATGCCATCACCCGCCTTCCTGCGCTTTGCGGGAACCGCCATCCTTTGCGGACGGCCCGGCATGGTGGACGTGCCCCATGGCCGCCCCATTGTTCCGGTCGACGCCGGACCGCTGGCGATGGACGCGCGCGGACAAAGCTGGGCCCACCAGATTCCGGCGCTGGCCACCGAGGCTTCCTGGCTGGCCGCGCGGTTTCCGCTGGAGCCCGCCTATGTTAGTGCCGTCGCGGGCGATCTGCGGGCGGTCGAATCGTTGGATGGCCGGGCGCCCACGCTGGAGGACGCCGCCGGCAGCATCCGCGCCCGCAATGCCCGGGCACTCTCCGCCGGGGTCCGCTTGATTGTCCCCAAGGCTGGCTGGTCCAGCATCGTCTTGCCGCGCGACCGGGTGGCCCAGTTGCAAGAAGCTGTTTCCCGTCTCGAAGGGCAGATGCAGGTGCTCGACCGCTGGCGCTTCCTGGCTGACCGGACCGGCTCTCGCGGCGTCCGCATGTTGTTTGCCGGGCCGCCCGGCACGGGCAAGACACTGGCGGCGGAAGTGGTGGCCAAAGAACTGAAGGCGGACCTGCTGCTGGTCGATATCGCCCGCGTCGTTTCCAAGTGGATTGGAGAGACGGAGCGCAATCTGGCCCAGGTGTTCGACTCCGCTGAACAAACCCGCGCGGTGCTTTTCTTCGACGAAGCCGACGCGCTGTTCGGCCGCCGCACCGAAGTCTCCGACGCGCATGACCGGTACGCCAACCTGGAGACCGCTTACCTGCTGTCGCGCCTGGAGCGCTTTGACGGCTTGGCCATCTTGGCCAGCAATCTGCGCTCCAACATCGACCCGGCCTTCATCCGGCGCTTGGAATTCGTCGTCGATTTTCAAGACCCGGATCGCGAAGATCGCGCCCGGCTCTGGAGCACGCATATCCCCGCCGGCACGCCCCTGTCCGCCGATGTCAACCTGTACGAATTCGCCGCTTCCTACCCGATCGTCGGGGCCGTCATCCGTAATGCGGCCACCGCCGCTGCTTTTCTGGCCGCGCGCGATGGCCTGCCGATTGAACGGGCGCACTTGATCCATGCCGTGCGCCGCGAATACGAGAAAGCAGGCCGGGCTTTCCCTGGCGAACCCGGGGGCCGGGAAGCCCGGGGACGCTTTCCGGAAACAGTTACCCGCCAACACGATCGTGAGCACTAAAGGAGATTCATATGGCAACGCCGAACAACCTGCTGGAATTGGCCCAATCGCGAGACACTGCCGCCGTGGCGCGGGTATCCTCCGCGCGCACAGCTTTCTCGACCGCACAGGCCGCGGTACAGGCCGCCCGCACCGCTCATGAGGCCGCGGTGGCTCAGCGCGCGCAGCTGGATCAGGATGTCGCACAGATTCGGCAGGCGCTGAATGACGCCGAGACGCAGGCTGATGCCGCGGCGGCGGCGGCGGATCTGGGACGCAAGCTGGTCGCCTTACGCGGCCAAAGCCCGGTCTTGCTGGCGGCAGAGTCCAGCTTGGCGGAAGCCAACCGCGCTCTTGAAGCCGCAGAGGCGGAATCCGCCGCGGCAACGGCCCAGGCGACGGCGGCCAAAGCTGAACTCACGCAGGCCACCGCCGCCTCTGCCCGGCGCCAAGGAGTGGATGACGCGCTCAGCCGCGCCCCTCTTTCCACGCTGCCCGCCACCGCCAAGAAGCTGAAGGACACGGCACCGACCAACAAGCCCTTCCGGGATGCGCGGACGCGGATTGAAGCGGACATTCCCGCCAAGTTGATTGAACGTGCCCGGGATCGCCGGGCAGCTGCTTTGGCCGCCGTGGCGAATCAATCCAAACTTGCGCAAGCCGCCGCAGAAGCTCTCCATGGCTTGGCCGCCGCGCCGGCCCGGGCCGAGCTTCAATACCTGGCCGCTGCTGAAGCGGTCTCCAGCTTTATCGCCAATGCCACAGCCCGCCTCGATCAAGCCAAGGCTCAGCTGGCCCGCGTAGCCGATCCGCTGGAGCAGCCGCTCTCCGCCGCACAGAAGGCGGCCATCACCGTCGCTACCGCGAAAGGCGAACTGGCCGCCGCCGAGCAGAAGAAGGTAACCGACGCCCGCAAGGCGCTGGAGACAGCCCAGACCGAGCTGGCGGTGGCCGTGCTGAATGCCAAGGTGGCGAATCTGGACCAAGCCGCGGCCATCGACGCCAACCCGGCCGGCGATGCCACCCTGGCCCCCTTGGTGACCACCCGGGATCAGGCACTGACCGCCTTCAACAATGCGGTCGCCGCTTACACGCCGGTGATGAAGGCGGATCTGGCGGCCTGGGAAGCGTCCATTCCCGATGGCACCTGGGGCCTGCTGGCTGACTTCGAAGATGCTTCCGATACGCTCGGCACGCTGGGCACAGCTACTCCGGCGCAGCTGATCACTGACCGGACGACGGCGGAAAAGGCGTACGTCGACGCTCTGCTGGTGGCCGACAAGGCCGCCCGGACCCGTGCGTTCGCGGCGGCGGAGCGCACTCGCCTGGAGGGTGCCCGGCAATCAGCCGTGGGCGAACAATCGCGCCGCATCCTTTCAGCGCTGCGCGGCGACAGCTAAAGCAACCGAGCCAAATTTCAAGGAGACAAGCGATGGCGGAAAAACAAATCATCCCAGACATCAACCCGTTCCTCAGCCTGAACTACGAGTACGGCATGCTGCTGGGTCGTGAGGATTTCTCAACCGAGCAGGGCTATCACCGCGGCAAAACCTGGCTGAACAACGCCTGGCTTCATCGCGAAGGCGTCGTTTGGGGCCTGGGCGTAACTGTAGCCGTGGACCGGGACGAGATTGTAGTCAGCCCGGGTCTGGCATTGGCGCCTGCCGGGCAGGAACTTTACGTGCCCCACGACGTCTGCGTCAATGTCCCGGCCTGGCTGGAAAAGCATCGTGGCGAGGCGGGCCTGGTGATCACCTCTGACCAGGCGGAGCCCGGCACCGAGATCTTCGATGCCTACATCACCCTCGCTCCGGCCGCCTGCCTTTCCCGAGCAGTGCCCGCCATCGCCGAGACCTGCGGCAACTCCGGCGCCGCGGCGGCCGTGGCGTACTCCCGCGTCAGCGAAACAGTTGATATCCGGCTGGTGCCCGGTCGCGCACCCAAGGCCCTCAAGTCTCCCTATCAGCGGTTGCGGCGTCTGTTCTCGCTGGAACCGCCCGCCATGACGGGCGATGGCGGCCCCATGACCCCGGCCGATCAGGCGGTGCTGGCGGCGCGCAACGCGATTCTGGCGCTACCGGCCGCCCAACGGCCCGCCGCTTGGCTGAAAGCCTTCCAGGAGTTCGCGGCACTGGATGCCATTGATCTGCGGCCCTGGTCCGACCCCGCCACCGGCGAGTCTTCTTTGCGCCCCGCTCCGGATTTGCAGCCCATTGTGCTGGCTGAAATACTCGGGCTGCGCGTGGCTCGTCCTCCCAGCGGTGCCAATCTCACCAAAGGCTCCGTGGACTACAAGCTGCGGCCCACCCACGTGGCGACCCGCACCATCGCGGAACTGCTGAATGGTCCGGCCGCAGCCGCTGCCCCGGCGGCGCCCGGCCCGCAAGTGGTCGATGCCTCCGTCACGATTGCCGATGATTCGACGCTGGTCCTCCAGTTCACTGCCGACATTCAGGAGAAGACAATCTCCCTCGATTCGGTGGCGCTGACCGTGCTGAATGGGCCGTGGGTGGCCAACCTGAAATCGGTGGCCTACGATGCGGCGGCCCGCCAAGCCAAGATCAGCACTAATACACCGCTGGCCGCCAAGGCCGTCATCCGGCTGATTGTCCGTGGCACCGGACCGGCACCCGTCATGGGCGTCAACGGCTTCCCGCTGGCGGGCGCTCAAAGTGCGCCGCGCGGTACGGCGCATGATGGCAGCGACTTTATCTTCATCATCAGGAGGGGCGCGTGACCTACGACAAGAACTTCCCAGCGGCCGGCATTTTGCTGTCCACTCGCAACACGGACCGGATGTTGCTGAACAGTCCGGGTTCGGGCATCTCTCTCATCCCTGAAGACTCCGAATTGACGCGGTTGAACTACTTCGACGGCCAGTTCCTTCGCGCCAGCCACCTCAACCTGGAGCAGCGCTACCTGCGCCGGCTGGTCGAGTTCTCGAATCAAGCCGGGGGCGGCGGCATCACCCACGGCTTCAGCCTGTCACTGGGGTCGGGCGATACTCTCAACGTCTCCGATGGCTTGGCCATTGATCCGCAGGGCCGCGTGCTGTTGTTGGCGGAGAAGCGCTCCGTCTCGATTGCCGAACTGATCGCGCGGTCGGCCGGCAGCCTGCGCACCACCGCGTCCTCCAGACGCGGCAGCGCGGAAATGA
>JBIKMK010000267.1:0-5893 GCA_044359315.1 Bryobacteraceae bacterium
TGTGGCGGCGGCCGGTGGCGGAGGTGGTGGCGGGGCCGGAGGCGCGTACCCTTGCGGCGGATACTGCTGCGGGTACTGCGGCGGATACTGTTGCGGCGGATAGCCTTGGGGCGGCGGCGGGTAGCCCTGCGGTGCCGGTGGATAGGGCTGCTGGCCGTAGGGTGGCGGATACTGCTGCGGGGGATAGCCTGGCGGCGCTTGCGGCGGATAGTTTGGAGGCGGATATCCAGCCGGCGGCGCGGCCGCTTGCGGCGGTGGAACAGGCGCCGTCGCGGCCAGCGCGGCGCAGTTCGGGCATTCCGTGTAAGAGGGCGGAACATCCTTCCCGCATTTTGGGCAGATCCAACTGAACATATTGTTTAACGATACCCCGGCTTTCGGCCTTACGATAGAAGCTGTGAAACTCTGGCGTCGCGCTCCCGGCGGGTCACCGCCTGCGGTCGGCTCATCCATGAGACGCCTGGCTATCTTGCCCGGTTCCTTTAATCCGCCCACGTTGGCCCATTTGGCGTTGGCAGAGCAGGCTTTAGCCTTCGCGCCAGAGGTGGTGCTGGCCCTACCGTCGGCGATGCCCCACAAGACGTTTGATCATGTTGGAGCGATGGAGCGGTTGCGGCTGATGGTGGCGGCCTGCGAGCCGTATCCGCACTTTTCGGTGGCGCAGATGGACCGCGGACTGTTTATCGAGATGGCGCGGGAGTGCCGCCTCCACTGGGGTCCGCAGGTGGAGATTGCTTTCGTTTGCGGACGCGATGCGGCGGAGCGGATTGTCACTTGGAAGTATGGGGACGGCGACTCGATTGAGCAGCAATTGACGGAGTATTCGTTGCTGGTGGCGGCCCGGCAGGGCCATTATGAGCCGCCACCGCATCTGGCGCATCGCATCACCAACCTGCCCTTGGACCGCACCTTTGATGCGCACTCGGCCACCGATGTCCGCACCCGGCTGATCGAAGGAGTGCCGTGGCAGCACCTGGTCCCGGAGCAGATTGTGCCGCTGGTGGAGAAAATCTACCGGCAGCACTAAAGGGCTGTCTATTCGGGGTTGCCCGTTTCCAGAAACGCGCGCAGGCGATGGCTCCGGCTGGGGTGGCGGAGCTTACGCAAGGCTTTGGCTTCAATCTGGCGAATCCGTTCGCGGGTGACGGCAAAGTGCTGGCCCACTTCTTCCAGCGTGTGCTCACTGCCATCCTGCAGCCCAAAGCGCATCTTGATGATTTTCTCTTCGCGTGGCGAAAGAGTCTTCAGTACTTGCGCGGTTTGATCGCGCAGGTTCAGGTTGATCACGGCCTCCGATGGGGAGGTGACGCGTTTGTCGATCAGGAAGTCGCCCAGATGCGATTCATCCTCTTCACCCACCGGAGTTTCCAGTGAGATCGGTTCCTGGGCAATCCGCAGCACGCGGCGTACTTTATGGACGGCCAAGTCCAGGCGCGCCGAGAGTTCTTCGGTGGTGGGCTCCCGCCCCAGTTCCTGTTGCATCTGGCGCTGCGTGCGGACCAGTTTGTTGATCGTTTCGATCATGTGCACCGGGATGCGGATGGTGCGCGCCTGGTCGGCGATGGCGCGGGTGATCGCCTGCCGCACCCACCAGGTGGCGTAGGTGGAGAACTTGTAGCCGCGCCGGTAGTCAAACTTGTCGACGGCCTTCATCAGGCCGATGTTGCCTTCCTGGATCAGGTCGAGAAACTGCAGGCCGCGGTTGGTGTAGCGCTTGGCGATCGAGACCACCAGCCGTAGATTGGCCTCGATCAACTGCTTCTTGGCACCATCGGCTTCGGCTTCGCCACGTTCCACGATGGAGAGCGTGCGGCGCAGATCCGTCGCACTGGCCCCGAACTCTTCTTCCAACTGCTGGATGCGCGCGGTATGTTGCCGCAACTCCCGGCGGCGGGCGGTGGCCGCCGCGCTCTCATCGCCTTCCACCCGCCGCTGGATGCGGGTGATCTCGCGTTCGAGTAAGCGGAGTTCATCCACCGCGTTGCGCAGCTGCGACTTCAGCCGCCGCTTCACGGTGTAGCCAAACTGAATATGGCGCAACAGGTGCGAGATCTGGATCAGGCTGCGGCCCAACTGCCACCGTTCACGCCGGTGCTGTTTGGGCTTCATCTGCCGCGACAGGGATAGGAGCTTCTGGCTGGCCAGCTGAGCCTTGCGGTAGGCCTTCTCGATCTCCTCGATCGTCGCCGCGAACTCCTGTTCCTGGGGGCTGACCTCCGTCTCTTCTTCGTCCAGCAAGGCGTCGGGCGGAGGCAGGATCTCGTGTATCGCCACGCGGCCTTGCGAAAATTCGCGGCCCAGGTGCAACACTTCCCGGATGATCAGCGGCGACCGGTAGAGCGCCCGGCGGGCGATCGATTGCCCACGCTCCACGCGCCGGGCCAGCTCAATTTCGCCATCGCGCGTCAGCAAGGGCACGGTGCCCATTTCGCGGAGGTACATCCGGACCGGATCGTTGGTCTTGTCGACCAATTCCTTGTCCGTCAACTCCTTCTCGGTCAGTTCCTGGGAGAACTCGAATTCAGCCAGTTCCTCGGGCGCCGGTTCCAGGTTGGCGAAGATGTCGGCTAGCTCCGGCGCAGCCGTCACTTCGTCAGGCAGCATCTCCCCGGCATCGTCATCTGCCCGGAAACCACCTTCGTCACTCAGCCTCAGTCTCGAAAACTTTTCTTCGCCTGACACTGCCACTCCGATTTCAATTCCCAACCAACCCCTGGTAAGCGAATCCGCTTCCAACTTCTATCTAATACGTTACGCCTTTCCTCGCGGCGGTGGGTTGCTCCGCCGGTTAGGCAGCCGCGCCATCAACTCCGAGGCCTCGGCGAACCGGCCCTCTTTCTCCAGCGCACGAATCCTGGTGCGCAGTGCCGTAACCTGTTTTTCGGCCTCGACGGCTTCCAAACTGACCACACACGCCTCCAACTGCGGCAAAGATACTTGTTCATGTCCCTTATCGGCCAGCACGGCAGCCGCTAAGAGCGCCCGTTCATGAGGCGTTAAACGGGCGTCTAAACCCTCAAACGACAAACTGACTTGGGCATCGACCATCCGGATGATCTCCTCGATGACGCGCCGCATCGTAAAGCTGTGCCAGCTTTCCAGCACCTGCAGCCGCGTCGCCATCAGACGCGCTTCTTCCGGGTTGTCCAGCAAACCATTCACCAGCAGCATCTCGTTGTGCGTCAGGCTGGGGGCAGTTGGGGTTTCATCACGAGCGGGTGCGGCCGCATCGCGCCGGAGATCGTCAAAAATCGACTTGGTTTCCACCCCCAGATAGGCTGCCAGGCTGTTGACATGCGCGCGCTGCTCCAGTTTGTCGCGGACACGTTTCAGCGCCGGGCGGATCACTTCCCGATACGCCTGCATGCGGCCTTCAACTGTGGATGGAAAGCGTTCCACGGCCCGGTCCCGCAGCCATTCCAGGTAAGGCGTGGCGCGGCTCAAGCGTTGTTGAAAGGCCGCCACTCCATGTTCCAGCACAAACTCGTCCGGATCCTGCCCGGCGGGTAGTTGCAGCACACGGATACGCATCAGTTCGTCAATCAATGGCCCCATGCGGTCCATCGCGGCCTTACCGGCTTTGTCAGCATCCAGCAACAGAACCACTTCTTCGGCATGACGGCGCAGGGCCTGCACGTGTAACTCCGACAGGGCGGTGCCGCACGTGGCCACAACATTCTTCACTCCTGCCTGCACCACTCCGATCACGTCCATGTAGCCTTCAACAATGATGGTGTAATCCAGACGCCGGATCGTTTCTTTGGCGCGGTGCAAATTGTAGAGAATTTTTTTCTTGGTGTAGAGCTTGGTGTCAGAAGAGTTCAGATACTTCGGCTCATCATCGCCCAGCGCCCGTCCGCCAAAGGCGATCGGCTTGCCGGATTCATTGTGGATCGGGTACATCACCCGGTGCCGGAAACGATCATAAAGTGAGCCGTCATCGCGTTGGATGATCAGGCCGGAGGCCGCCAGCGCGGCCGGTGGGAAATCGCGGCGCAGCTTCTGCGTCAGCGACGCACCGGCCGGCGCGTAGCCCAACGCAAACTCGTCCATCGCCGCCGGGGTAACGCCGCGCTTCTTCAGATACTGCAACGCCTCTCCGTCCAGCGCGTCACGGTAATGCCGCAGCGCAATTTCCTGGATGGCCGCCACGGCGTCGCGCTCCTGGCTTTCGGCGTTCGAGAAATCGTTCCGCTTGGGGATCGTGATCCCGTAACGCTCCGCCAGCGACTTCAAGGCCTCAAAGAACGTGACGCCTTCGATCTCCATCAGGAAGTTGAAGACATCGCCACCCTTGCCGCAGCCAAAGCAGTGATAGAACTGCTTGCCCCGATCCACGTGGAACGACGGGCTTTTCTCCTGGTGGAACGGGCACAGTCCTTTGAAACGGGCTGGCCCCGCGGGCTTCAGGCGCACCACCTCCCCCACAATCTGCGCGATGTCGGCGGCGGCCTTGACTTGGTCCTTGATGTCCACTGGCGGTTACGTGCTGCGGAGCGCTCCGATTCGTTCGATTAAGCGCCGCGTGGCGTCGATTCCCCGGAAGAAGTTCGGTAAATATAGCTTCTCATTGGGCGCATGCAGGTTGTCATCCGGCAGCCCGAAGCCCAGCATGATGCTGGGAATGTGCAGGTGCTGGTCGAACAGCCCCACCACCGGGATAGAGCCACCGGAGCGGGTGAAGACGGTCTCCACCCCAAACGTCTCCGTCATCGCCAGTGCGGCCTCCTGGATGTACTGGTTACTGGTGTCCACCAGCGACGGGGCGGCGGCCGATAGCAGCTCAAACCGGGCCCGGACACCGCGTGGCGTGGCGGCGGCCATCGCGCGCTCGATCTGCTCGACCGCCTCGGCGGGCTGTTGATCTGCCACCAGCCGGAAGCTGACCTTGGCGACGGCGCGCGCCGGGATGACAGTCTTGGCCCCTTCGCCAATGAAGCCGCCGCGTATGCCGTGCACCTCAAAGGTGGGCCGGGCCCACAGCCGTTCGAACAGTCCGACGCCCGGTTCGCCCGTCAATTCCGCGGAGCCGACCTCGCGCGACAGATAGTCGGCCTCATCAAACGGCAGCCGCGCCCAGGCCGCGCGCTCCAGTGGAGAGGGCGGTGAGACGCGTTCATAAAAACCAGGAATTTCGATATGCCCATTGCGGCCCTTGAGCGCGGTGATGATCTCCGCCATCGCCTGCAGCGGGTTGGGCGCGGCACCGCCATAGACGCCGGAATGCAGATCCGTCCGCGCGCCTTCGACATGGATCTCGCCATAGATGATGCCGCGCAACCCGACGCACAGCGTGGGCAGTTCGGGCGCAAACATCTCGGTATCGGCGATCACGGCGGCGTCAGCGGCCAAGCGTTCGGGGTGTTCGGCCACGAACTGCTCAATGTGCTCGCCACCTGATTCCTCTTCGCCTTCGATCAGGAACCGGACGTTGACCGGGAGAGAGCCGCGCTCTTCGAGCAGCTGCCGCACGGCCCAGATCAGCGTCAGTGCCAGCCCCTTGTCGTCGGCCGCGCCACGGGCGTAAATGTTGGCCCCGGGCAAGTGGGGGTCACGGCGGAGGGTGGGCGCAAACGGTGGGGAGTGCCACTCATCCAGCGGCTCCGGCGGCTGGACGTCGTAGTGGCCATAGAACAGCAGCGTCGGTCGTCCGGGGGCGTGCAGCCAGTCGGCGTAGACCAGCGGGTGACGCCCGGGTGACTCGATCAGTTCGACATGGTCCAGATTCTTGAGCAGATCGGCGGCGAACTCCGCCGCACGGCGCGTATCGGCGTTGTGGGCCGGGTCCGACGAGATGCTGGGAATGCGGAGCCAGTCAATCAGGGTCGCGAGGGCATCCATACTACAAGAAGGTACCGCATGCCCACCAACCGACTCCTGAACGAGAAAAGCC
>JBIKMK010000268.1:0-5862 GCA_044359315.1 Bryobacteraceae bacterium
CCGCACCTTCACACGGCCTATTCTAAGCTCGAAAGCCAGCTGTGATACCACCGGGGCGATATGATGGACGCCGTATGCGTCGCCGTGAACTGATTGCTCTTCCTTTTGCTGCCTTAGCACAGCAGCCCAAGCTTGCCATCCGGGCCATTGAGCTTTGGCGGCTGGAGGGTAAGCGGGAGGCGGAAACGGGCGTCAACCAGCAGCATCAGGTGAACCCGCTGCACGTCTATGAGTCCGACCGCCCGAAGGAGTACCGGGATGGCACGCCGGGCAGCCGGGTGGCGGCGGCTTCGGCCATCTATTTGAAGATCATGGCGGGCGACGTCGAGGGACTCTATGGGCCCGTCGACAAGGAAGCGGCCATCGTCATCGATCAGCAGTTGCGCGCCTTCCTGATCGGCAAGGATGCTATGGCGGGCGAGGCCGTCTGGGACCAGTTGCACCGCCTCAACCGGCATTCGCGGTCAAGCCACTTCATGATGGCGATCTCGGCCATCGACAACGCGCTGTGGGACCTGCGGGGGCGTGCGCTGAACTCGCCCGTCTATCGACTTTTAGGTGGGCCGACGCGACCGAAGGTGACGGCCTATGCCAGTTGCCTCGGCTACTCGCTGGAGCCAGCTAAGGTGCGGGAGCGGGCGCTGGCCATGAAGTATTTGGGATTTCAGCACCAGAAGTGGTTCATGGGTTGGGGGCCGGGCGACGGCGCGGCGGGGCTGACCAAAAATGTCGCGCTGGTCCGCAATCTGCGGGAAGCGGTGGGCGAAGAAGTGGACCTGATGTTTGATGCCTTCATGGGCTGGGACCTCAACTATGCGCTGAGCTGGGCCAAGCAAGTGGAGCAGTACCGGCCCCGGTGGATTGAAGAGGCGTTTGCTCCCGACAAGATTGATAGCTTCGCCAAACTGAAGCGCTCCACCTCCACCCCGGTGGCCAGCGGCGAGCACTTCTATGGACGCTGGGAAGTGCAGCACTACCTGCAGGCCGATGCCTTGAATGTTGTCCAGGCGGACCCGGAGTGGTGTGGCGGAACCAGTGAACTGGTCAAAATTTGCGCCATCGCTTCGGCCCACGACGTCCACGTCATCCCGCACGGCCACAACATCCACGCCGCGCTTCATGTCGTCGCCAGCCAGTCACCGATGACGTGCCCGTTGGTCGAGTATCTGTATCTGAAGATGTCCAGCTACTATCACTTCGACAAGTTTGACCCGAAGCCCGAGAACGGCCAGTTCACGCTGAGCGACCGGCCGGGCTTTGGCATGGAGCTGGATGACAGCAAGATTGAGAAGCGCACGCTCCTGAAGTGGGGCTAGGCAGTCGTCTGGCCACCTACCTCGCCACTACTTCATAAAAACTACTTCACAACAACTACTTCACAAACACGATCTGGCCAAACCGAGCGGGGTTGTGGGGGTGCGCTTGGGGCAGGCCGGAGTCGGACCATTGGCTCAAGCGGCGGTTGGGTTCGGTGCCGTCCCAGCGGTTCATGTTGATCCACCAGGAGGTACCGGGCTCGGGTGGGAGTTTCTTGGCCAGCTCTTCGAAGTTGCGCCAGGGAATTGCTACTTCCAGCGTCCAGCCCTGGTCCGTATCTGAGGTCTGGTTGAGGGTACCGCGCAGGTGGGTGGCCAGTTGGACGCCGGTGAAATCCAGACGCTTGAGCAGCAGCGTGGGGAAGATGTAGAAGTAGTCGTAGAGCGTCGCTTTGGCGTTCATCTCCAGGCCGTAATAGTTGGTCTGGGAACGGTCCGGGTTGATGAAGATCTCCAGCGCATCGTCTTTGTAGGTGGGGTCGTCGCGCTTGTCGTAGTGGGCGACGATGTCGGCATCGACGGTGTCGTAGGCGATATAGAGGTTCTCGTCGTCCCACAGGAGACGCGCGGTGGTCTTTTGCTTGGCGCCTTTCTGGAACTCCCAGGGGAAGATGAAGTCGACCGGTGCCGCTGCGGCCCAGGCGGCATCATCGGGCTTGCCATCGACGACGATACGGGAAGTGGCGCGCTTGACTTCGTATTTGGGGAGCGGCGGGATGGTACGCCCCAGGGGGGCTTGGGCGGCGGGTAGGGCGACGCGGCGCGTCAGGTCAAACTTATCGCCCGAGGCGAGAAAGTACATCGACTTGCCGGTCTCATAGATGGCGACTTTGCTGGGCCCAATTACTTCGAACGCATTCGCTTTCACAACGATGGCAGTGGATTCATCCAAGCCGACGCCGAGCAACTCCGGGTGCTTTTCGATGACCGGCCACATGTCATGCTCCCGTTTGCGGACCAGCAGGTGCTGGTCAATCGCCATGGGCTTGACCAGGCCGAAGCCTTCTTCATAGCCCGGCGCCATCATGATGGTGTTGCCGGAGCGGGCACCACGGACCAGATAGCTGCCCAGAATCGTGGCGCCGGCGGAGGTGCCGCCCACGACGCCGCCCCGCGCAAGCAGCGCTTCGATCTCGCGCTGGGTCTTGGTCCCCAGGTAGCTATCGACCAACCGCCATTGGCGGCCGCCGGGGAAGAAGACGCCGCGGGCTTTTTTGATGGGCGCAACGAACTCGTCCGTGTCGGCCACTTTGGGATCGCGCGTGTGGAGAACGGTGACGTTCTTGACGCCCGCTTTGCTGAACAAGCTGTTTTCGACCGTTTTCGAATCGTACGTGTCGGCATCACCCGCGGTGGGGATCACCACCCAGGGGGCATCGAGGCCGCCCGCCAGCTCAATCATCCAGCTGGTGATTTCCGGGCCGATCTTGCCACCGCCGATGATGACCAGCGTTCCATTGGACGGACCTTGCACGGCCGGAGCGGCGGCCAACAGTAGCATCGCGAGAATCACAGAACCAGTACCCCTTTGCCCAAAATATTCCGGTGGTCGACATCACGCAGTGCCCGCGGCGCATCCAGGAACGGATACTGCGAACCGATCTGCACTTTCAGTTTGCCTTGGGCCAGCAGACCGTTCAAAGCGTTCTGCGTTTCCGCCAGGTAGGTGGGGTGGCGCATGACATGGTTACCCCAGAAACAACCAACGGCGGAGGCATTCTTCAACAGCAACCGGTTGGCTGCGATGGAGGGAATTCGGCCGCTGGCAAAGCCCACGATGGCAACGCGGCCGCCGGGGTTGATGCACTTGAAGGAGAGATCAAAGGCATCGCCGCCGACCGGATCATAGACGACATCGACGCCGCCAAATTCGGCTTTCACCTGGTCCGCCCAGGCGGGGTTGGTGTAGTCGATGACGCGGTCCGCGCCACAACTGAGGCAGAAGTCGCGTTTGGCTTGGGTGCTGGCGGTGGCGATCACGCGGGCACCCAGTGCTTTGCCGATCTCGATGGCGGACATGCCGGTGCCACTGGCGCCGGCGTGGACCAGCAGCGTTTCACCGGCGCGGAGTTGTGCCCGTTCCACCAGTACAAACCAGGAGGTGTGATAGACCACCAGAAATCCAGCCGCCTGCACGTCGCTGAGCTGCGGCGGCGTGGGGAAGACACGGTTGGCGCTGGCCAAAATGCGTTCGCCGTAGCCGCCCTGGCTGGCAAAGGCAAAGACGCGTTCACCGGTGTCTTCGCGGACACCGGCCACTTCGGCCCCGGGAACAAATGGGAACGGCGGCTTGATCTGGTACTGGCCGCGGATCTGGAGCAGGTCAAAGAAGTTGATGCCGGCGGCGTGCACGCGAATGGGCACTTCTCCGGCGGCGGGCGGAGCGGCTTCAGCATCGCCCAGGCGCAGTGTTTCCGGCTCGCCCCACTGGTCGACAAACCAGGCACGATAGCGGGAAGTGGGGAGTTCTTGGTGAGGCACTTATTGGCGAGGCTATCACACCGCCATCGCCACCCGGGTCTGCTGGGCGGCTAGTGACTGGGCGGCCAGATCCCGCAGTTCCCGGAGGTAGCCCCGCTCTTCCACCGAGATGCCATCGCCCTCTTTCCAGTCGGCGTAGAGGCAGGCCTGGGGCTGTTCATCCACCAGCACGGGCACGATGGCCGCGCCGCGCAGTCCCATCCGCTGAACAAACACACCGTGCGAACCGGCCTGGGGATCGAGGAAGAGTTCTTTTTGGCGCGCCAGGGCAAAGGCCACGGGATTGGTGTGGGCGTCGGCCGGATAGCGGAACTGGCGCAGGAAGGTGCCGATGTCTTCGCCTACGCCGACACGAGCCGAGATCAAGCGGCCATTGGGTTCCGGCACCGCCAGTGCGGCGCGCTGGGCGCCGGCTGACACCAGTGCCTCCAGCACCCGCCGGATAACCACGTCGGACTCTTCGCCCTGGGTGACCGACTCGCGGATGGAGGTGATCCAGGGCACCAAGGGAGATTCGGGTTCGGCCAACGGGGCGGGATCGTCTGGCGACAGTTCCGCGGGCAGCTCGGTGGGGGGGGCGGGCACGGCGGCGGGCGTCGTGATGGCGATGACGGGAGGCGGCAGTTTGGCGGCCTGCTCCAGCGCGTGGTTGACCTTGAACGACAGTTGCGCAACATCAGTGGGGAAGGCCGCGGCCAGCCATATGTCTTTCACTTCTGACAGGCTGGTATTCATCAGAGCGGTCAACTGGCCTGGGCTCAGAGGCGACACTTCCTGGTGGGCCAGGCGGACTTGTTCGAGCTTGTCGGAAATCTGGCTCTGGACCGGGTGATGCATCGCATCACTGATGCCGTGGGCAAACGACACCATCCCATGCAGTACGACTTGAGGATTGCGGCCGGCACGCGGCGGAGCGGGGCTCATCGCGCGGGCCAGGGTGTCGGGCATGTTCCAACGCATGGCGATGCGCTGGCCGAGTTCCTCGTAGCTGAAGCAGAGCACATCGGCGGCGGCCCGCTGAAGATCGGGCTCATCCTGGCTGTGCCGGTGCTGGACCTCCTGATGAAGCGATGGCAGATAGGCCGCCACCATCAGTTCGCCCAGGTTCCGGAACATGCCGGACAGGTAGGCTTCATCGGAGAGCGGCTGATGCTCGCGCTGGGCGAGTTGCCGGGCCAGATTGGCCGTCAAGGTTGATCTCAGCATCAGCTCGCGCAAGGGCCGGGGACAGGGCGGCAGTTCTTCGGTACCCAACAGGGCGCTGGCCAGGTCCCGGACAGCCACGCAGCCCAACATGCAGATGGCCTGTTCCACGCTGAGTACCCGGCGGTACTGGCGCTGCGCGGCAAGAGCATTGGCCTTCTTCAAGACGGCCGCACTGAGAGCGAAGCTTCGTTCCACCAGTGGAGTGACGCGCGCGGGGTTGGCATTTTCCCCATCAATCAGCCGCACGACGGAGTGCAAGTGCCGCGAGAAGACCGGCAGATCGTTACAGTTCGCCAGGAACTGCCCGGCCGAGCGCAGACGGTCCTCCTTCGACAAAATGCGTGCGGTGGGCATCAAATATCAATCTATGAAGATTAATCATCACACTGAATCGATTTTGGAGCTATCGGCAAATCGCCTGAGTGGGCACTAGTGAAGAGACGGTGTCGGGCGGCCGCTGCCCCAGCGGTCCACGGCGGCGCGCAGGTCCGCGAGGGAGAGGGGCTTGCGCAGAAAGTCGTCCATTCCGGCCGCCAGGCAGGTCTGCTGGTCTTCATCGAGCGTGGCGGCGGTGAGCGCAATGATGGGGGTACGGCCGACGGCGCCGGCTAAGGCGCGGATCTGGCGGGTGGCTTCCAGACCGGTCATGAGGGGCATATAGACGTCCATCAGGATCAGGTCAAAGTTGCCCCGGCTGGCCGCCTCCACGGCCTGCTGGCCGTCGGAAACCACTTCACTGACATAGCCGGCCTTTTCGAGCGTTCGCTGGACAATCGTGCGATTGACGGGGTTGTCGTCGGCCACCAGAATGCGGGTGCCGCGCGGCGCACCGGTGGATAGCTCGCGCGGCAGAGGATGT
>JBIKMK010000269.1:0-5850 GCA_044359315.1 Bryobacteraceae bacterium
CGGCCGCCATGTCGATGTTGGTGGCGATGATGGACAACGCCTGCGACGCCTGCGTGTTCGGCGTTTCGTTGGCCATCGCCAAGCCCATGGCGGCGCGGACGTCGGGCGGCAGATTGGTGGCGGTCTGAGTGATCAGCTCGATCAAGGATGATTTGAGAAATTCCATCACTTCCAGTTTAGTGCCGGATGGCATAGAGTTTCTGAGGGTGGTGACCGTTGGCGCTCCCGGCGGCGCATCCCGCCGCTGAAGCCAAGCCCCCTTGCCAACGGCCTCTGTTCGTGACAAAATATTTCAGATTTTACCGAGGCCTCCCTGTGACGCGGCCCCTCCGCGCACCGGTACGCCACCGGCGAAATTGGCCACTCTGGTGGCTGCATGGAACCGAATGCCAGTCGAGGGGTCGCTTGGCGTTCCGGCGAAGGAGATGAGGTAAAGGTGTTTATGAAGAAACTGATTTTTGTCCTGCTGGCCCTGAGTCTCGCGGGCAGCGCCTGGGCGCAGCAGAGCCGCGGCAACTTTTTCGGCAGCGTGACCGATACATCGGCCGCCGCCATTGCCGGAGCCAAGGTCACCATCACGGCGGTGTCCACCAACACGGTCACCACCTATGAGACGAACGCGGAAGGCAACTACTCCGCCCCGCTGCTGGTGGTGGGTTCCTACACCATCACGGTGGAACGGCAAGGCTTCAAGCGCGCCGTGCGCAGCGGACTGAACCTGTCAGTGGACCAGCGCTCTCAAGTGGACTTTACGCTGGACGTGGGCGGCGTAACAGAGACCATTGAAGTCCGGGGCGAAGCGGCGCTGGTGGATACCGGCTCGGCGACCGTGGGCAAGGTGGTCGAGAATCGCCGTGTTGTCGAACTGCCGTTGAATGGTCGCAATGCGCTGGCCTTGACGCTGCTGACGCCGAGTGTGAAATCCAATGCCGGGCCGACGAACTCAGGCTTCGGCGATCGCGGCATTCAGCTTTCTTCCATCTCGATTAACGGCGGACCCAATGCCATGAACGCCCAGGCGCTGGACGGCGGCAACAACATCCAAAGCTACATTGGCGAAGTGGCCATCAGCCCCGCCGTGGACGCGGTGGAAGAGTTCAAGGTGCAATCGGGCACCATGTCGGCCGAGTTCGGCTTTACTGGCGGCGGCGTCATCAACATGGTCACCAAAAGCGGCACCAACCAGTTCCACGGCACCGCCTATGAGTTCCTGCGCAACCAACAGCTGGACGCGCGCAACACCTTCGCGGTGAGCAAGCCGCCTTTCCGCTACAACCAGTACGGCGTCTCCGCGGGTGGCCCGGTGATCAAGGACCGCACCTTCTTCTTCGGCAACTGGGAAGAGTACAAGTTCCGCCGCTCGACCACGCCTATTGGCAGCTTCCCCACCGCGCAGCAACGCACGGGCGACTTCTCCGATCTGTTCGATACGGCCGGGCGTCAAGTGATCCTCTACGATCCCGCCACTACGCGGGCCAACCCCAGTGGCGCGGGCTTCCTGCGGGACCCCTTCAGTGCCAATCGCCTGCCGACCAACCGGCTGGACCCGGTCTCGCAGAAGATCAACGAGTTCTACCCGCTGCCGAACCGTACGCCGACCGACCGCTTTACCAACGCCAACAACTTCCAGAACGTGGCCAGTGAAGTGCGCAACATGCGCCAGTACACCATCAAGGGCGACCATCGCTTTAGCGACAAGAACTCCATGTTCGCTCGCTACTCTTACTTTCTGCACGAGACGGACAATGGCGGCGCGATCTATCCCAACCCGGTGGTTGCCAAGCGCGACGACGCGCTGGAGAACAAGAACTTCGTGCTCTCGGACACGCACACCTTTGCTCCGACGCTGCTGAACGAGTTGCGGCTGGGCGTCACGCGCGGCTACTTCCCATTCATCGTGCGCAGCTTTGGCGGCGGTTGGCCGGGCAAGCTGGGCCTGCCGTCAACGGTTCCTCAGGATACGTTCCCGGGCATCTCCAATGGCTTGTCCGGATTCAACACCGGCACGGCCGGCCTACGCGCCAGCATCAATACGCAGATCTTTGACATGGTCACCAAGATCGCGGGCAACCACACGGTGAAGGTCGGATTCGACTTCCGTACCCTGCAAGGCAACAACCTGCAGCGCAGCTCGCCGTCGGGGAATTTCAACTTCAACGCGGGCTTGACCGGCAACCCGCAATCGCCCGCGGGCAATGGATCGGCCTACGCCAGCTTCCTGCTGGGTGAAGTGGCCAGCGCCAGCGGCACCACCCACTTGGGTGAATCGCAGCGCGGCATGACCTATTCCGTTTTTGTGCAGGATGACTGGAAGGTCACGCGGCGGCTGACGCTGAACCTGGGCCTGCGTTGGGACTATCAGACGCAGCCCGTCGAAGCCAACAATGGTGTCACCAATTTCGACCCGACGCTGGCCTTGCCCAATGGCTTGATCGGCGGCATCGTCTTTGCGGGCTCCAATGGCCAGCCGCGCAACTTCCGCAAGGAAGACCTGAACGACTTCAGCCCCCGTGTGGGCTTTGCCTATGACCTCCGCGGCAACGGCAAAACGGTCCTCCGTGGCGGCTATGGCATCTATTACCCGTCACAGTTCTGGCGGGAGAACTATGGCAGCGTAAATGGCTTTGCCAATACCAGCACCAACTACGTCGCCAGCAACGCCAACGTGCGGGCCTTCAGGTTCAGCGACGGACCGCCCACTCCATTCATCCAGCCGCAAGGCCGCAACCTTGGAGCGGCGGCGTTTCTGGGCCAGGGCGTCAGCTATGACGAGACCTTGGGCACCACGCCTACTTCTCACCAGTTCTCGATGTCGATGCAGCACCAGTTGCCCAGCCGCATTCTGGTGGATGTCTCCTACACCGGTAACATTGGCAGCCATTTCACGGCCGGAAGCTATGACATGAACCAGTTGGATAACCGGTTTCTGGCGCTGGGCCTGGACCTGCAGCAGAACGTCCCCAACCCCAATGCCGGCCGCGTACCTGGCGCGCTAGGTGCCGCCACCATCACCCGCGAACAGTCCCTTCGCCCGTACCCGCATTACCAGAACATCAACGTTCGCAATCCGCGCATGGGCCACTATACGTCGCACCTGTTTATCGTCAGCGTCGAAAAGCGCATGTCCAAGGGGTTGACGGTGATGTTTAACTTCACCGGCGGCAAGATCATCTCCGAAGGTTTGGGAACGCCCGTGAACTTTGGTGCCATTGAGCAAACCAACTTCACGGCCTACCAGGATTCGAAGTTCAACCGCCGGCTGGAGCGTTCGGTTGATCCCACCGATGTCTCCCGACGCGGGGTGGTGAGCTTGCTCTATGAACTGCCTTTCGGCAAGGGCGCGGGCTTCGTCAACAAGGTGATTGGCGGCTGGCAGGTGAACACGATCGGCATCATGCAGACCGGCTTGCCGGTTGCGATTACGGGTGCCAGCAATTTCCGCGCCAGCCGTCCGGATTCCACCGGAGTGAGTGCCGGCATCGACAATCCTTCGGCACAGAAGTGGTTCAACACCGAAGTCTTCACCAACCCGGCGAACTTCCGGTTTGGCAACATTGGCCGCGCGCTGCCCGATGTCCGTGGACCCGGAACGTTCAACTGGGATCTGTCGATGATCAAGAACAACAAGTTGACCGAACGCTTTAACCTCCAGTTCCGGGCGGAGGCGTTTAACTTCCTCAACTCCGTGAACCTGGGAATCCCCAACGGCGGCTTCACCGCCGGACCAGATGGCCGGAACCGCAGCGGCACCTTCGCGACGATCACGTCGGCGCGCGATGCTCGCAACATCCAGCTGGCGCTGAAGCTAATCTTCTAGTTGCCATGCTGCCTCTCCTCGCACTCACACTGGCCGCCCTGGACCCCTATGTTTCGGGCGGCTTCCTCCGCATCCCGCCGGAGGTGAAACTTGGGCCGATGTCGGCCGTGGAGGTGGACCGCAAAGGTCACATCTACGTGCTGCATCGCGGCGAGCCGCCACTGGTGAAGTTCGACGCCCAGGGCAACTACCTGAAGGGTTGGGGCGAGGGGATGTTTAAGGTGGCCCATGGCCTCCGCACCTCGCGCAACGGCCATGTCTGGACCACGGACAACGGCAATCACGCGATCCGCGAGTTTTCACCCGACGGTCAACTGCTCCGCACGCTGGGTGAAGTGGGTGTCGGTGGTGGCGACGAAAAGCACTTTCGCTCGCCCGATGATCTGGTGTTTTCTTCCAAGGGTGATATCTATGTCGCCGATTCCGGCAATGGCCGCATCGTGCATCTGGATTCAACCGGGCGCTTCGTGGGCCATTGGGGGAATAAGGGCAAAGGAGAGTCTGAGTTCTCCACCGCCCATGGTCTGGCCATCGACAAACAGGGCCGCATCTATGTCGCTGATCGCGGCAACAACCGTGTCCAGGTCTTCGATGGAACGGGCAAGTTCATCGCAGCTTGGTCCGGCTTCGGCAACCCGTTCGGCCTGCTGGTGAAGGGCAAGCAACTGCTGGTCTCTGAAGGGGACGTCAACAAGATTTTCCATTTCGGTCTCGAAAGCGGGAAGATCGAAGAACAGTGGGGCGATTCGCAGACACTGCAACTGCCTCACCTGATGTCGGTGGACCGCAAGGGTAACCTTTACGTCGCCGAAGTGAATGGCAAGCGGGTGCAGATCTTCAAGAAACGGCCATGAAGCGGATACTCTACTTCGTCCCACTGTTGGCGTTGGCGCAAACACCAGAACTGGAGCGCGCGCACGCCCCGATCATCGAGCCTCAGGTTGACAAGGCCAAGGCCGCCTCGGCGATCACGGCCCGGTATTCACCGGCCAAGGCCGCCGTGTCCGCTCCCGTGCCTCGCCGGAACTTCATCGATGACCATATCTTCGGCCGGATGAAGAAGGATGGTATTCCCCATGCCCCGCTGGCGAGTGATGAAGAGTTTGCTCGAAGGGCATGGCTTGATGCCACCGGCCGAATTCCGCCGCCCGCTGAACTGGCGGCGTTTCTGGAAAGCAAGGATCGGGCCAAACGCCAACACCTGATTGAGAAGTTGACCGATAGCGATGCCTTCATTGATCGCTGGACGTACTACTTTGAAGATCTATTCCGCGCGGGCGGCCGCATGGGCTCCGGTTTGAACCTGTTTCATTTCTGGCTGCGGGAGTGGCTGAAGCTGGACCGGCCGTATACCGAGGTGGTGACGGACTTGCTGACCGGCGCTGGCAAGACCAGCTTTTCTGTACCGGCGGGCATGTACTATGCGCGCGATTTCGTGAAGGCCAAGGACGATCCGGAGACGCCTGATGCGCACGATCTGGTGAACCAGCCAGACACGGTGGATGAGTTCACGGTGACCTATTCGAAAGTGTTCCTCGGCATCAGCGTCGCCTGCATCTCCTGCCACGACGGCGCGAACCATTTGGAGAAGGTCAATCTGTTTCTGGTGAAGAAGAAGCGGGACGAGTTCTTCAGCCAGGCGGCGTTCTACGGCAAGACGCGGCAGATCATGAACTGGGAGAACGGCTATCAGGCGAACACCGAATACACGGTGGACGACGAAGCCCCCGGGTACGACCGCAACGCCGAGAGCATTCTACGAGTCCCGCGCCGCGGGAAGGGTCTTTCCCAGCCGCGCTTCCTGCTGACCGGCGAGGCGCCGCGCGAGGGCGAAAACGCCCGCGATGGACTGGCGCGCATGATGACCAGCCACATTCAATTTCGCCGCGCTTTGGTGAATCGCATTTGGGGCGAGCTGATGGGCTTCGGCATCGTGGAACCGGTGGACGATTTCGACCTGGAACGCTACGACCCGAAGAATCCGCCGCCGGCGCCATGGACGGTGCAGCCGTCGAACCCGGCCCTGCTGGACG
>JBIKMK010000270.1:0-5838 GCA_044359315.1 Bryobacteraceae bacterium
CTTCGGCGCGGGTGAGCTTGGTTTTGATGGTGCCGCCGATCAGGCTGGAGCCTCGGCCCAGGATGGTAACCGGGTAGTCGTCTTTGTCGTAGCCAGGGTCCAGCAGATGCTCCTTGGCGATGCGGCACTGCTGCCAGAGGGCTTGGAATTGCAGCGGGTCCACCTTGGTCGAGGGCAGCTTTTGCGAGGCCAGACGCGCCAGCGCCAGGTCCATGTTGTCGCCGCCGAGCAGGATGTGGTCGCCGACGGCGATGCGTTCGAGGGCGAGCTCACCTTTCTGGTCGCGGATGGCGATCAGCGTAAAATCCGTCGTGCCGCCGCCGACATCGACCACCAGCACCGTATCGCCCGCCGTGACGCGCTGCCGCCAATCCGGGTGGTGCTCAATCCAGGCGTAGAAGGCCGCTTGCGGTTCTTCGAGCAGCGTCACTTTCGGGTACCCGGCATCGGCGGCGGCGCGAAGGGTCAGCTCACGGCCGACGGCGTCGAAGGAGGCAGGGACGGTGATGACGATCTCTTGCTGGGCGAACGGGGCTTCCGGGTGGGCTTCGTTCCAGGCGTCCCGGATGTGGCGCAGGTAGGCCGATTCGGCGGCCACGGGCGAGAGTTTAGCGACGCCTTCGGGCGCGTTCAAGGGCAGCAGCGCGGATGTGCGGTCCACCCCGGAATAGGAGAGCCAGCTTTTCGCCGACGAGATCAGCCGGCCCAGCGTTTCCGTGCCGCGCTTCTGGGCCCAATAGCCCACGGCATAGGGCGCGCCATCGGCTTCCTGCGCGGTGGGGATGTAGAGGAATGACGGCAGTAGCGGTTCGTCGCGGACTTCGCCGACGTTGACGAGCTGGGCGATCGAGAACTCTTCGACGGCGGAGTCCGGCTGCGAGTGGGCGACGCCGCAATGGGTGGTGCCGAGGTCGATGCCAATGGTCATGGGTTTACTGCGTTAGCGTTCGAAAGGCGGGAGTGAACTCCCGCTGCAGGCTGATAGCCTGCGCCACCATCCAAGTGCTTACTCAACCTCGAGTTCGGCGGGGGCCAGGATAGACATGTTGGCTTTGGCCGGGATGTTGGGCAGGTTCACCGATTCCACTTTCCAGCCGCGGTGGCGGAGAGTACCGCCGGGGGCTTTGCCGTCCGGGGGGACGTTGCCGATCAGCTTCACCGTCGCCGCATCGGACGGAGTCTTGGTGTAGGCACCTTCCACGCCATCGATCACGGGCGCAAGCTTCAGGTACTGATTCAGCGCCTTGCGGCTCTGTTCGTGGATGTTGCGCACGGCGGCGCCGATCTGTTCGTCCTCGTAGGCGGAGATGTCTTCCATCAGGAAGTCCACCAGCCGGGCGTCGCGCTGGAGAATCCCCAGCACCTGCAACGCGCCGTCGGAGGCTTTCACCACCGGAGCCGCTGCCGGCTTGGGCACCGAAACGCGCTGGACCAAGCCCAGTGCCGCCACGACGTCATCAGGGAGCTTCCCGCTGGTCAAAAGCGAGAAGAAACTTCGGATTGCTTGTGAAAAACTGGCCAACTTCCAGGGTACCGGATTTCCGCTGGTGTTTCAGATGTACGGCTGCTTTACTGCTGGCAGATACGCGCCGCTCAGGGCGCGCGCTTACGACGCCAGGGCTTCCAGCAACCGGTCGATGTCGGCCTGATCGTTGTAGACCGACGGCGAGACGCGCATCCGGTGGTCCGAAATGGTGACGTCCACCTTCGCGCGATTCAGCTTGGCTGGAATGCTCGCCGGGTCCTTCAGCTCAAACGTCACCAAGGGGCCGCGCGAGGTCTCGGGGGTAATCAGGGCATGGCCCAGCCGTTGCACTTCACGCCGCAGCCGCGCGATGAGCGATTGCGAATGCTGGTGGATCCGGTCGACACCCAGGCGGTGGATGTAGTTGAGCGAATAGGCCAGTGTTTCCGATACGGCGTTGGCCAGCGTGCCTTGCTCAAAGTATCCGGCGGCGTTGGCCAGCTGTTTCCACTGCACGGGGTTGGGCGCGGGGGCGTCGTAGGGGAACATGTGGTTCGAAAAGCCACTCAGCTGGCGATAGCTGTAAACGGGCCGTTCCAGCTTGGCGAGCGCCGCCTGCTTGGCATAAAGGAAGCCCAGGCCAAAGTCGCCCATTAGCCACTTGTAGCTGGCCGTGGCGGCGAAATCGACCCCGGTGGCTTTGACGTCCACCGGCATGGCTCCGGCGGCCTGGATGATGTCGGCGTAGACCAGCGCGCCGCGCGAATGGGCGAGGTCGCAGAGCTGTTTCAGGTCATGCTCAAAGCCGTTGATATACGAGATCAGCGAGACGGCCACCAGACGCGTGTGCTTGTCGATCACCCGCTCCAGGTCTTTCAAATCAACGCGCCAATCACGCGGCTTCACGATGCGGACATCCTGCCCTTGCTGGCGGAGTGCGTCGTAGAGATACAGCGAGCCTTCAAAGTGCAGGCCATCAGTGACGATATTGGCACCCTTGGCGGGCAGGCCCAGCGCGCGCACCACCAGATTCTCGCCGGCCGTGGTGCTCTGGACAAAGGCGATCTCATCGGGGGAGGCATTGATCAGTTGCGCAAACAGCCGCTTGGTTTCCACCTGGGAGCCACTGTGCGAGTTCGGGTTGGTGGGTGCCCACAGCCCGCTGCGGTCCCAGATGCCGCGCTGCTTGTATTCCTGGTACTGCTCGGCTGCCTGGCGCGCGCCATTGCTCAGGGGATGCCAACGGCCATTGTTGAGGCAGGTTTCAAACTGCTGGACGCGGAAGTTGGCTTTGTCGGGCAGGGTAGGCGCGGGCGTGGTGGCGGCACTGGTGGCTAAAGCTCCGGGAGCGGCGAGAAGGTGGCGGCGGGTAAGCATAAGGGCTCCTATGGACAGCCAGCGTTGGTTGTCATTCTAGACGATCCGGCCAGGAGACCGGGAGATGCGGACGGAGCCCGGGCTCAGGACGACAAAGGCATTTGCCAATGTTGTGCCGTGTTGCTCAACCAAACGTGTAATCGAGGAGGGAAGAGAGCCGCGGGAGCCAATCGGAAAGCGCATCAAGATCACCCCGGCGCTTTCCGCGTGGGCTACGAAGGCTAGCCAACCGAAGTCCTTGTCTTCAGTCAGAAGTATCCGTCCCTCCTGGTGTGCCATCTCTAACAACAGCGCGTCCACAGATCGCTCGCCCAAGTCGACCGCTGCGAGAACGTCATGCCCAGCCGCACGCAGCGCCAGTACCACTGCGAAATCGCAGTTTTCGTCGGCCAGAAAGCGCATTCGGACGGCCTAGTCTGCCAAAACCGCGTAGGTTTCTTCGTGGGCGACTGAATTGGCTCCGTAGGCGAGACACGCCCGGATGTCAGCCTCAACCAGCCGAGGGTAGGCATCGAGCAGGTCTGCGCTGGTTGCCCCCTCCGCCAATTTGCGCAAGATTAGTTCGACCGGAATGCGGGTGCCACGGATGACCGGCTTGCCCAGCATGACTGCTGGATTGATCTCGATTCGCGCTTCGCTCATCGTGCCTCCATAGTAGCAATGGCGTTGGCGGCCAGAAAGACCATTTGACCCCGCCCCCCAATCGCGCTTACCTTTATTCATGGACCGTCGCCGCTTTCTCTCCTCTGCTGCTCCTGCTGCCGCCGCGGCAGCGACCTTTCGGCCGGACTCTTTGTTGATGGCACAGTCGGCCACGGCCGCCGTGGGTACCCGCCCCGCCGACACTGTCGCGCGCGATGAGGATTTCTGGTTGAACATCCGGCACGCCTTTACGGTGGACCGCAACATGATCAACCTGAACAACGGTGGCGTGTCGCCGTCGCCCAAGGTGGTCTCCGATACCGAGAAGCGGTATCTGGACATGGAGAACTTGAGCCCCTCCTACTACATGTGGAACGTGCTCGACCCCGGCATTGAGCGCGTCCGGCGCCGCCTGGCGCGCGAATTCGGGTGCGACCCGGAAGAGATCGCCATCACGCGCAACGCCAGCGAAGCGCTCGAGATCGTGCAACTGGGCATGGAGCTGAAGCGGGGTGATGAAGTGATCACCACCAACCAGGACTACCCGCGCATGATCACCACCTGGCAGCAGCGCGAACGTCGAGATGGCATCGTGTTGAAGCAGTTGAAGTTCCCCGTGCCGCCGCCGTCGATGGATCACTTGGTGAAGATGTTTGAAGAGGCGATCACGCCCAAGACCAAGGTGCTGCACATCTGCCACATCACCAACCGCACCGGGCAGATTTTCCCGGTGAAGAAGATCTGCCAGATGGCCCGGTCGCGCGGTATTGAAGTGGTGGTGGATGGCGCGCACGCTTTTGCGCAGTTCCCGTTCAAGCAGGCCGATCTCGATTGCGACTACTACGGCACGTCGTTGCACAAGTGGGTGCTGGCACCCATCGGCACGGGCATGCTGTACGTGAAGCGCTCCAAGATCTCGAAGATCTGGCCCATGATGGCGTCGCCCGAAACCATGGCCGACAACATCCGCAAGTTTGAAGAGATCGGCACGCACCCGGCCTCGCAGCGCAATGCGATCACTGAGGCGCTGAACTTCCATGACTCGATTGGCGGGGAGCGCAAGGCCGAACGGTTCCGCTACCTGCGCAAGCGCTGGTCGAATGAGCTCCGCAATCTGCCCGGCGTCAAGATTTTGAACAGCGAAGACCCGGAACAGTCCTGCGCCATCGGCTTCATCAGCGTCGACGGCATCGAAGCGCCCAAGCTGGCCAACTATCTCTGGACCAAGCAGCGCATCTGGACCGTCGCCATCGTCACCCCAGGCGAATACCAGGGCCTCCGCATCACGCCCAACGTCTACACCACGCTCGAAGAGATTGACACGTTCATCGAAGTGATGAAGGACGTCATCAAGAAGGGTGCAATTCCGGCGTAGGCCGCCCCCAGACGGCAAGATTCCCACCCCGTCTGGCGCGCTAAAATCGCGCCTATGCGGCATATTCTTGTCTATGGCGATTCGCTCAGTTGGGGCATCATTCCGGGCACGCGGCAGCGGTTGACCTTCATCGAACGCTGGCCCGGCGTGCTTGAAGCGGGACTCCTCGACCATGGTTTCCCCGTCCGGGTGACCGAGAATTGTCTGAACGGGCGGCGGACCGTTTGGGAAGATCCGTTCAAGCCTGGCCGTGACGGCCGCCAGGGTCTGCAGCAGGTGATCGAAAGCCAGTCGCCGCTGGACCTGGTGATTCTGCTGCTGGGCACCAACGACTTTCAGTTCTCCACGCCGTTCAATGAAGCCTGGTCTGCCGCTCAGGGTGTCACCACGCTGGTGAATCTCATCCGGACCGCGCCCATTGAGCCCGGCATGCCGGTGCCGCCGATCCTGCTGATCGCCCCACCGCCGATGCGGCCCCCGCGCGGCTTAGTGGGGCAGAAGTTCCAAGGTGCACCGGAACGCTCCGCCGGTCTGGCTGACGCTTACCGCCAGACGGCGGAGCTGCTAGGCTGCCCGTTCTTTGACGCCGGTTCCGTGGCCGTTTCCAGTGAAGGCGACGGCGTGCACCTGGATGCTGACCAACACCTCCGGCTGGGTGAGGCGCTGGTGCACGTTGTCGGCGCACTATTGCAGCCTCACGGCTAGAACGGGACGCAAGGAAGCGCCCACCGACAAAAATCCGGAACTCGCCCCTGGC
Source organism: Bryobacteraceae bacterium (assembly GCA_044359315.1). Classification (GTDB taxonomy): domain Bacteria; phylum Acidobacteriota; class Terriglobia; order Bryobacterales; family Bryobacteraceae; genus JAPKYZ01. The sequence continues at coordinate 5,617 of JBIKMK010000270.1, forward strand.
TCGTTCGATATGCCTTGACATTCTACATATCAAGTCGATAATGATATGTAGACACACAAGGTATGGACCTCAAACGATCAGACCTGCTGCAGGGCACGCTCGACCTGCTGATTTTGAAAACCATTGAGCATCGCCCGTTGCATGGCTACGCCATGGCCCAACGCATCCTGGAGACCTCGCGGGAGGTGCTGGCGGTGCAGCAAGGGTCGCTCTACCCGGCGC
>JBIKMK010000272.1:0-5831 GCA_044359315.1 Bryobacteraceae bacterium
CACTTCACCGCTGATGTAGACCATTTCTGCTCGCTCCACGCTGATCACATCAAAGGGCTTCAGCAGGATGTCTTCTTCCGGGTTCACGTTGTCGCGCAAGCTGGCCATATTGATCTCGACGCTGGAACCACTACCGTCCACGGCCTGGATCGCGTTCCCAAGAGGCAGCTCTCCAAACTCCTTGCGGCGTGTCACCTTGATCCGGCGGCTGGCGGTGGGCAGCAAGCCACCAATCGAGGACATCATCTCCACCAGCGTCCGGCGGCCTTCCAGCGGGTAGATGCCGGGTGATTTGAAGGCGCCGACGAAGAAGATCGGCTCACTGCTGAACTGGATCACCGTAATTGTCACCTGTGGCTGGCGAACATACTTACGGAGTGCTTCGATCAGTTCGGCCTCCAACTTCTCAACGCTCACACCGCCGGCTTTCAGACGTCCAAGCACCGGCAGATTGATAAAGCCGTCCCCGTCGATCCGCAGCGGGCGTTCTCCCAGCTCTTCCATTTCGAAGGCGCGGAGCTGGATCTGATCACCCGGACGCAGAACATAATTCGGGCGAAGGCGATCGAGTGGTCCGCGGAGTTCATTCGCGGGCGTGGCCGCTCCGGTCTGACCCGGTTGGCCTGCTTGTCCCGCCGGTGGTGGGCCCGTGGGCGGTCCGGGGCGGGGCGTTTGGGCCACGGCCACTACGCTTGCCGTGATGAGCAACAGGCAGGCGTAAATGCGGAACTTAGACATGTAATTGATCACGGTCTGGTTTCTGATTCGCCATGGCTTCCTTTAGGCCTTCTGCAGATGCTTCCAAGTGCGTCAGATGCCCAATTACTTCCCGCTGAAGGCTATTCATACTTCGCCCCGCCAACTGATCCACGGCTACCCGACACAGATCGGATATGCTCCGGGCTTCACGCTTGGGATGAAGTGGATCGAACTGGTGGGATTCCTATTTGGAATCAACGAAGTACATCATTCGTGTCGGATTGTGCGGCTTAAGCCAATGGGCTCTTCTCGATCCCGGATTATCCGGTTTCGGGCATGCTACCGCCCTTTCAGTCCCATGAAAAGAACTGAAAGGATAACTAAGCTTCTACCAGTCTCACTGCGCGAAGGACGAACGTCAAGAACTAGTACTATCCCTAGTACTGCATCCCTGAGGTCCGCTCCCGCCTTACCGCTGCCCCGCCGCTGCCTGCGCAGGCACGGCGCGTTCGCCGGGGATCTCCACCAGACGGCGTAATTCTGTGTCCCAACGGTCCAGAGCCAAGCTCCGTGAGAAGTGCGTACGGTACATTTGTTGGCAATGGCGGAATAGCGTTTCCTTCGTTCGCGGCGACCGGGCCACAGTGAGCAGTTCTCCCATCACTTCACTCATCGTCTCCGGCACCAGCACCCAACCCACGCCTAGTTCCCGAATCCAGCGAGCCACCGCTGACTCCTCACTACCGATAAACAACACTGGACGGCCCATCGCCAAGGCACCAAAGAATTTGGAGGGCACCACCGTTCCAGTCCAGTCTTCTCGTAGACTCACGATGTGCACATCGGCAGATCCAAGGCGCGCCTCTAGCCGATCACTGGAGGCAAAGCCGGCAAAGTGCACCGGAATCTGCTCGAAGGCCGTCTTCAGTGCATCAACTCCGTTGCCCCGGACGCTGAACGCCACGCGTCCGCCCAAAGGAGCCAAGGCCTCGGCCAGCTCCGGGATCCCCTGCCAGGTATGCGCCCGGCCAAAATTGCCCGAATAGAGTAGGCCTAGCGAAGCATCGCCAAACAAGTTGGTGCGTTCGTCCTCATCTACCTGCGCCGTCCCCGCGGGCTCCGCCAAGGCCCAAGGGGGGATCGTCTCCACCGCCGCCTTGGAACCATACTGCTGGAGCAGGGCGTGCATGCACCCTCCAATATCCACAATCAGATCGCAGCAAGCATAGGCCCGTTTCAGTAGCCATTTGACCAATCGGACAGATGCCGACCCTTCACGCAGCAAACCATCGACAATCGCGGCTTCCGGGAACAAGTCAAAGCACCAATGGACGATGCGGACGTTGGGCCGGCAGACGCGCCAGAAGAGCGCCACCAGCGGGCTCAGAATCGGGTCGGTCCCCATAATGAGGACATCCGGACGGACGCGTGGATCCAAAGCGAGCAGACTCCAGGCCGTGATCATCCAGATGGCGTTGGCAATACGGCCTAAGGAAGAGGATTGGCGGAATCGAGGCCGCCACATGCGGCGAAACTGGACGCCCATCCACTCGCAACGGAGGGGATACGTTTGGCTCTCGTCGCGGCAGCCGCGGTTGCCGGAACTTGCCGTTACTTGCCAGCCACGCTCGACCAATCCCGTCGCGAGTTCGGTCAAATGAACCGAACTCACGACATCGTCCGGGTAGAGATAGTGATAGAGAATGAGGGCGGATGGTTGTTTGCGCATGACGAGCTAGGTCCAGACTCCCAAACCGCTCACGTCGGGACAAGTATCGTCCGTACCGGAGCAGGCAGGAGGATGGGCTAGGCCACCAATAGTACTGAAGGGTCTCGAAGACCATTCGCCTCGGCTGATCGCCCATACGGCGGCGAAGTTATGCTGTCTGGCGGGCCTTCTCAACTTGGGCGTTGATCCAGCGATAGGTCTTTTCGAGACCAGCGCTGAGCGGCTCGGACGGAGACCACTGGAGCTTCTCGCGGATCAGGCGATTGTCGGAATTGCGGCCGCGGACACCGGTCGGGCCTGGAATGTGCTTAAGTTCCAGCTTCTTGCCTGCGATCTCCATGGCCATCTCGGCTAGACGATTGATGGTGACCATCTCCTCCGAGCCGATATTCACCGGGCCGGCGAAATCTGACTGCATCAGGCGACGCACCGCCTCGACACACTCGTCAATGTAGAGAAACGAACGCGTCTGCTTCCCGTCACCCCAAATCTCAATATGAGTGCCGTCGGGTGCTTCGGCCACCTTGCGGCAGACCGCCGCCGGGGCCTTCTCACGGCCACCGGTCCAAGTGCCTTCCGGGCCGAAGATGTTGTGGAAGCGGGCAACGCGCACGGCCACACCATGGTTACGCATGTATGAGAAATACAGCCGTTCGCTGAACAACTTCTCCCAACCATACTCGCTATCGGGTGCCGCCGGGTAGGCCGATTCTTCCGAGCACTTCGGGTTGTCGGGGTCGAGCTGGTTGTACTCCGGGTAGATGCACGCCGAGGAGGAATAGAAGAACTTCTTCACACCCGCCTTGACGCCGAATTCAAGCGTATTCAAGTTGATCGTGGCGGAATTGTGCATCACGTTGGCGTCGTGATCGCCGGTGAAAATGTATCCCGCACCGCCCATGTCGGCGGCCAGTTGGTAGACCTCTTCAATGCCGCTCACGGCATCCTTGACCACCTGCGGCTCACGCAGGTCGCCCACAATGAACTCATCAGCAGGAATCACGCTGAACTCATGCGGCTTGATGTCGACGACGCGCACCCAGAAGCCTTCGGCCTTCAATCGCTTGACAAGATGTCCGCCGATAAACCCGCCGGCCCCATTCACAAGTACTTTAGTCATCAATGCAAGAGCTCCTAGTGAAATATGGTCTCAAACGGTTGCAGGTTTCACAAGTGCTGTCTCCTGGCTAGCCCGATAACGTTGAGGCTCTAGGGGTTGGGTTGTCTACCCGTTGCTGCAACCAATTTTGCCACCAATGGCTCAGATGGGCTGGATGGGGGTAGCTAGTGCCCTCATCGTGAGTACTCGGCGCGGCACGATTGCGGCGGCAGTCAACAAATTTCTGGTTTCACCCGAATCCGCGGCTACGGCAGACGGAGCAGCAGGTCCTGCATGCGCTGCTTGAGCGCGCCGGAAGCCTGTGGGCTGGCCTGCTGTAGTTGTTGCCGCGCCTCGGCCACCCGGCCTAATTCAGCCAGCAATTCCGCATAGTGATAGGCATAGAGCGGTTGGCGTGGCTGCTTGAGCGTGACGCCGTGCAAGATGCGTTCGGCCTCTTCCCGTTTGCCGAGGCGCCGATAGATGAGGCCAAGCGTATCGGCATAGGCCGCTTCAGCCGGCACCAGTTGAACAGCTCGCCGAGCGTTGGCGAGGGCCTGTTGGAGGTTGGTATTCGTTTCCAGCGCGGCGAAGGCGGCATTATTAAGAATTGCTGCGTCGGTGGATCGGAGCTGTGCCAATTTCTCGAGCAAGGGCCGGGCTGCGGCAAAGTTACCTTGGGAACCCTCCAGGTCGGCTGCCAGCAGGAGGATTTCGGGATCCTCCGGTGACTGGGTCCGCAGCCGGGCGATGATTTCGCGGGCGGGCACCAGATCGCCGGCTTGCCAGAGCGCCTGGGCCCGGCCGACCTGGATGGCGCGATCAGCCGGCCACTGGGCCGTCAGCCGGGCGAAGGATTCAGCGGCCGCCCGCGCTTCACCGCCGCGCAATTGCGTGGTGGCGGAGAGGAACTGCAGTTCCCGCTGAGACGGCTGCTGTGCTGCCGTGCGCATCGCCAAGGCGATGGCGGCGGCGGATTGCTTCTGGGCCAGCAGGGCATCAATCTCCCCGCGAAGGCCCGCCAATGAACCTCCAGGCATCGCCCCCAGCTTGTGGAAGGCTGCCTGGGCTACCTTGAACTGACCCGAAGCCATCGCCATGCCGGCCAACTGCTCTTGTGCCTGCAGGTCGTTCGGGTTCCGGCGCAGCAGTTTCTCAAGGATGTTCTGTGCTTCGGCGTTTCGATCGGCCGCGACTAATGCGGCGGCACGCATCAACTTGGCGGGGCGCGCCTCCGGTTGTGCCGCAAGAACCTTGTCCGCCGCCTCCAGCGCCTCAGCCCAGCGTCCGCTTCGAAGCTTCATATCGGCCAGCATCAACCGCGCTGGCGCGAAGGCTGGATCGCGCTTCAATGATTCGTTTAATGCCGCTTCGGCGGCAGTATCGTTCCCTTCGAAACGACGCGCCCGAGCCAAGTGAAACGGCAGATGTGCGTCTGAGGTGCCCTTCTCGACCAAAGTGGCTAGCTGCGCGCCGGCCCGGGTGATCTCGTCCGGGCGTCCGCTCTCCAGCCGGGCCATCGCCTGTAAGGCTTGCAGTTCCGCGTCCTCTGGAACTGCGGCCAAAGCCTTGGCCGCGATCCCGGCTGCTTCGTCGAACTTCTGCTGAACGATCAACAAACTCGCCAGGCGCTTTTGATAGCCGACCGGAGGCTCGCCGGCATTTATCGCTGCCTCAAAGACTTTTCGGGCCTCGTCGGGCTGCCCAATGTTGAGATAGAAGTCTCCGACCCGGACTCGCCCGCCAGGGAGCGACTGGAGACGGTCCAATGCCTCCTTCATGGGGCCGGACTGATTGCGCAGAGAGTGAAAGGCGGCTAGCTCAATCCAACAATCGGGGTTGCCCGAAATGCGCTCGGCCTTGGATTGGAGCAGTTGTCCGGCATCGGCCGGGCGATTCTCGCGCAGGTAGAGAAGTACCAAGGGGTCATAGACGGATGGAACCTCGGGTTGACGTTTGATGAACTCCCGTCCAACACGCTCGGCTTCATCCGACCGCTTGGCGCCCTCCAGGGCGAGCATCCAGGGGCCTTCAATCCGGGGATCGTATGGCTTGACGCTGTTCGCCTTGGTGAACCAGTCCGCCGCTTCGGCGGCATTCTGGTCCATCAAACGTAGATGACCTTTGAATCTCAATCCGTCAAACGAACGCGGGTCCCGTTTAAGCAGCCGATCCGCAACTTGTTCGACATTCTGATAGAAAACTGTCGTTCCGCGAGATGAGCGGTAGGCCGCCAAGCTGACTTCACCAAAGAGGGCCTGCACATCCTCCCGGTCGGGAAAGGCTCCGGCTGCCAACGTGAGA